>JBAXFC010000006.1:0-21610 GCA_037140135.1 Chloroflexota bacterium | reverse complement strand
ACGGTGTTCTCGGAGACGCCAAGATCCCCGGCGATCTCCTTGTTCCGCCGCCCGGCCACCACGCCCCGGAGCACCTCGACCTCGCGGTCCGTGAGCCGGTCGGGATCACGTGGGACGGCCGGGGCGGCAGGTCCACCGGATCCGGCAGGCCGGCCGCCGCCGCCAGGCGTCGCGGCGCCGCCCCGGGCAAGCTCCGCGATGATCCGGGCGGCGATCGCCGGCGTGATCGCGGCCTCGCCCCGGGCCACCGCGTCGAGCATGCGGCGCAGCTCGCCCGCCTCGAGGTTCTTGACCAGGTAGCCCCGGGCCCCGGCCTTGAGGGCTGCGAACAGGTCGTCGGCATCCTCGCTGGCGGTGAGCATCACGATGGCGATCCCCGGCGCTGCGGCTGCGATCTCCCTGGTCGCTGCGACCCCGCCACCCCGTGGCATGGACACGTCCATCAGCACGAGGTCCGGCACCAGCTCGAGGGCCATCACCACCGCGGCCTCGCCGTCGGACACCTGGCCCACGACCTCGTGGTCCCAGGCGCCCAGCAGCGATGCGATCCCGTCGCGGAAGAGCGCGTGGTCGTCGGCAAGGAGGATGCGCACCTCAGGCCGCCCCTGCCGGACCGGCCCGCCCGACGGGCGCCGGGGAAGGCTCGAACAGCGTGGTGGTGGTGACGCCGACGGCGACCGGCGGCGCCATCACGCCCACGGAATCGGGCACCTGGTGGCGGGCAAGCGGAACGCGCAGCACGATGGACGTGCCACGCCCAGCGGATCCGGGGCCGACCACCAGGGTCCCCTCCACGGCCGCGGCACGCTCGCGCATCGCGCGCAGTCCGTAGTGCGGCACCTGCCCCTCCGGCGGCTGGGCCGGCATCCCGTGCCCGTCATCGTCCACGGTGATCACCAGTTCGCAGTCGTCCCGGGCCATCGCCACGCTGACCCGCCCTGCGGCAGCGTGCTTGCGGACGTTCGTCAACGCCTCCTGGACGATCCGGTAGACGTGCGCCTCCGCGGCGGCGTCGAGGCGCAGGTCGCGCAGGTCATCGCCGATCGCGAGATCGAGGGCGAACATCGAAGCCTCGGCCGCCCGCTGCGCGTACGCCCCCACGGCGGACCCGAGGCCTCCACCCGGCTCGATGGGTCCGCGCAGGCCGAGGATGGACTCGCGGACATCGACGTAGACGGCGCGGGCGGCCGCCCCGAGATCCGCAACCTGCGCCCGGGCCTCGGGGATGCGGCCCGCCGCGAGGTACTCGTCCACCGCCTGCGACTTGGTGTTCACGTAGCCAAGGACCTGCGCGATCCCGTCGTGGAGCTCGCGCGCGATCCGCTCCCGCTCCTCGACCACGGCCAGCTCGCGCAGGCGGGCCTCGAGCCGCGCGTGCTCGAGCGCGATCGTCGCCTGGTTGGCAAGCGAGGAGAGCGTCTCCACCTCGTCGACGTCGAAGCCGCGCGGGGCGGCGCAGCCCACGACGAGCAGGCCGATCGTCGTCCCGCCGCGCTGGAGCGGCGCCGCCAGCCGGACGACGGCCCGCGACGGGTCCACGAAGGGCAGCATCGCCGCCCCGGGATCGCCTGGGTCGTCGGGAGATGCCGGGGCAGCGGGGTGGCCTGCCGCCGCGCCGGGGGGCGCCACGGCCCGCGGCAGGAGGCGGCCGTCCGGACCCTCGAGGAGGAGCACGGCCACGTCCGCGCCCAGCAGCTCCCGGGCATGGCTCACGACGGCACCGAGGACCAGCTCGACATCCGAGAGCGAGGTGATCGCCAGGGAGACCCGGTGCAGAGCCCGCGCAGACGCTCCGCGCGCCTCCAGCTCGTCGTTGCGGGCCCGGAGGTCGCCGGTGAGGGTGTCGATCCGCCGGAAGGCCAGGACTGCGAAGACGAGGCCGAAGACGCTGACCACCGCCACGACCGCGAGCGTGTCCCGGGGGAACGGGAGGACCTCGTCGAGGACGGTGTCGGAGAGCGTCTCGACCACGGCCAGCAGCAGCAGCGGGACGAGCACGAACAGCCAGCGGATCCCGGGCGTTCGGATTCCACCTGCCACGCGGCCTGCTCCTCGACGTTCCGGTGACGGGACCGGCACCCGCGAGGATAGTCCCGGCAGACCGATCAGTCGGTCCCGCCCTGGCAGCGCGGGCACCAGAACGTCAGGCGCGGCAGGTCCGCGCCGTGGTGGAGCACCCGTATGGGCGTCCCGCAGCGCGGGCAGGGCCGCCCGGCGCGGCGGTAGACGTGGCGCGGTCGCCGCCCGGTCGCGACACCCTCGCGCAGCACGGCGACGGCCCGTTCGATGACGATGCCGAGCGTGGCGTCGTCGAGGTCCCGGACCCTGGTCCACGGCGAGACGGCGGCCTGCCAGAGCACCTCGTTCTTCACCTCGTTGCCGATGCCCGCGAGCGCGCGCTGGTCGAGGAGGGCGACGGCGATGTCGATGTCGGCCCGTTCCGGAGCGCGGAGGCGTCGAAGCGCCTCGTCGATGTCGGGCTCGGCCGCCGGCAGGTCGGGCCCGAGGCGGGACAGCGCCGGATGCAACCGCTCGGCCCGCTGCTCGAACAGCTCCACCACCGGGGCGTCGAAGCAGACCGCGACCCAGCCTTCCACCTCGAGCACGAGCCGCGCCCGCGACGCCGGCAGTCGCCAGCGCTCGCCCGGCCGGTAGCGATGCCAGGTCCCGTGCATCCGCAGGTGCGTCCGCAGCTCGAGGCCGTTCGAGAGCCGGATCAGCAGGTTCTTGCCCTGCGCCTCGACCGCGGTCACCTCCGCCCCGACGACCTTCTCCACGCGCGGACCCGGCATCCGCGCCGACGCCGCGATCACCGTCCGGCCGAGCAGGAACGGCCGCAACCCGGCCGCCGTCCGGACGAGCGTGTCACCCTCGGGCACCTAGGCGGCCTCGGGCAGGACGACGAACCCCTCGGCGGCTGCGGCGGCGCGCAGCCGGAGGTCGAACGAGACGAACGCCAGCGGCTCGTCGCCCTTCACGATGAGGGCGGACGCGAGGTGGATGGCGTCGAGCGTGCGCAGCCCGCGATCGACCGCGACGCGGACGGCCTCCGCCATGACGGCGGCATCGAGGGTGACCTCCACGACCTCCTCCCACAGCTCGTTGGCCAGCGCGTGGTCGTGCTCGGCATCCGGCCCCCACGTGCGACCCGAACGGCGGGCCGCTGCCAGCGAAGCCCGGACTTCGAGGTAGCCGATCTCGGAGACGTAGCCCTCCTCGGCCGCCCGCCAGCAGGCCAGCGCGGCCTCGGCGTCCGGCTCGAGCAGGAGGATCCTCACGAACGCCGAGGCGTCAACGTACGCGTTCACGCGTCGTCGTCCGGGAACAACGTGTCGTAGGCATCACCGCGCTCCCAGCGGATGAGCTCGTTCACGTCGCCGTCGTACGGGACCCTCGGCAGGTGCGAGAGGTCCGACTTGGGACGCTTGGGGAGTCGCACCTTCCCCTGTGCGTAGAGCTCCATCGTCCGAGCCGAGAGTCGCATCGGGACGATCGAGGCGATCACCGCACCGTGCTCGGTCACGCGGACCGACCGTCCGTCCTTGACGAGGTCGAGGTACTGCGAGAGGTGGTCCCGCAGCTCCCGCACGCCGACCGTGACCGTGCCGTCCCCGGGCGCATCGAGGGGCGTGGCCGCCTCACGAACCCGTCTTGTGGCGCCTTTCCGCTCGCTCATGTAGCCACTATACGCGTGCCCACACATCGCCCGCGTATCTCGTCGGGCGCACCGGGCCGGGCGCGGGCCTCACGCGCGGACCGACCGTTGCCGCGGACCACCCGATCGGGGAGTTGTGCCGGCCCGCCGGTGGCAGCATGGTGGCTTCAGGTGGGCGGCACGTTGGCGCCCAACGAAGGCGGGGGGACGCGATGGGCGATCGAGGCACGTGGGCACAGCAGGTGCGTCGCATCCTGGTCGTCAGTGGCCACGAGCTCACACGCTTGCTCCTCTCGCAAGCCCTGATCGAGGGCGGCATCGCCCCCGAGGCCATCGATGCCTCGGACGGGTCGGAGGTGCTCGAGCGTCGCTTCTCGGACCCTTCGCCCGACCTCCTGATCCTCGACACGGGCCTGCCCGGACAGGACCCGGTGGGCCTCGTCCGTGCGATCCGGACCCGCGAGGTTGAGCACGGGCTGCGCCCCGTGCCGATCGCGAGCGTGACCGAAACCTTGGCCGACGAGTTCCGTTTGCAGCTCATTGAGGCCGGCACGGACCTCGTCCTCGCCGAGCCCATCTCACGACTTGACGTCGTCGCGGCGGCGCGATCGCTCGTGACGTGCGTCCCGCGGCCGCTCCGGCGGGTCCTCGTCGTCGACGACCAGGAACGCAACGTGCGGATGGCTCGTTTGATCCTCGAGAAGGCCGCGCCCGGCATCAGGACCGAGGGGCTGACCGACCCCCGCGCGGGCCTGGCGCGGTGCCAGGCCGAGCCGCACATCGACCTGCTGATCATCAACGGGTACATGCCCGGGCTCGAGGGTTGCGAGTTGATCGGCGAGCTGCGGGCGATCGAGGCGCGGGAGGGTTCGGCGCCCATGGCGATCATCATCGAGAGCGGGGCCTCCGACTGCCTGGATCGTGCGCTCGAGGCGGGCGCCGATCTCGCCTGCGGCCTGCCCTGGGACTCCGTCGAGCTGGTGGTCGCAGTGCGAGCCCTGTTCCCCGGTGCGGCCATGCAACTCCCGTTCAGGCGGGAGCAGCACCCCGGCGGCCCACGGACCCGGTCGTGACCCTGGCCGGCGCAGCTGCACCATGACCCTGCACCGAGGCGACTGGACTGAGGACGCTCAGTCGCGGCGCCGTCCCACGTCGCCCACCTGCCGGGCCGGGCGCACCGGGCCGGGCCGCGGGTAGGTCCGCTCGGCGGGCGGCGGGGCGCTGCGGAGTGCGAACCCGCGGTAGCCGGCCACGAACCCGGCGGCCAGCAGCGCGTCGCGGTACGGCGACGCCCCCACCGCCTCCCCGTCCACCTTGCCGATCACGAGCTCACGAACCCGCCCATCGGCCACGAGGTCCCGCAGGGCGGGCAGGGCCGCGGCCAGGAGGTCGGGGTCCGCGGCGGCTGCAGGGAACACGGAGAACGAGGAGCCGCCGCGGTCCATGTACAACGCGGCCTCGCCGTCCACG
Organism: Chloroflexota bacterium; assembly: GCA_037140135.1. GTDB lineage: Bacteria > Chloroflexota > Limnocylindria > Limnocylindrales > CSP1-4 > CAIXZV01. The sequence continues at coordinate 16,485 of JBAXFC010000006.1, read as the reverse complement.
AGGACCACGTACGCCCCGGCCGCCCGCTGGAAGGAGCGCCGGTCGTCCTCGCCCCGCCGCGGCCAGGCGAGCGCCGCCCCGTACGGATTTGCCGGGTCCGCGGCCGCGAGCAGGTGCACCAGCCGCCCATGGGAGCCGGCCAGCTCGCCCGGCTGGTCCCGCAGCGCCCGGAGCCTGTCCACCGCTCCCGGCAGCGCGAACTGCGCGGCCCCCAGCCCATCGACGAAGTACCCCCGCCGGATCCGGCCGCCCTCCTCGAGCAGGCGCAGCACCGGGTAGACCGCGGAGAACCCGCCATCGACCGCCTCGCCGCCCACGGCCTCCCGCGTGAGCACGCCGTACCGCTCGAGCAGGACGAGCGCCTGGGCGTGGATCCGCTCGGTGCGCGTGGGGCCGGCCGCCTCGTCGTCCCACACGAGCGACCAGCGGCCGGCCGCCTCTGGAGGACCGAGCGCAGTCAGGCGTCCCGCCCTCGGCCGGTGATCCTTGGCGGGCCGCTTCCAGCGCAGTGCGCGCAGCGGCGCGAACGTGTCGTTGGTGACCTCGCCGGCCCAGACGAGGTCCCAGAGCGCGTCGAGCACCTCGCGGTCGGGCCGGCCGCCGGCAGCCGAGGCGAGCTCCCGGTAGAAGCAGGCGCCGCGCCGGCGCAGGTGCGCCCGGAGGCGCTCGTGCACGTCCCCTGCGGGCCGGTCCGCGTCATCGGGCGCCAGCGGCCGCAGCAGCTCGCGGCCCGGCCGGTACAGCACCACCCGGCCATCGTCCCGACCGAGGCTCCCCCTCCCCACCCACGCGACCTCGCCCATGGCGCCGAGCTCGTCGAGCAGCCGCGGCTGGTACCCGGCCACGCGCGCCGGCAGCACGTCCCGCTCGAGGACCGACGCCGGGATCGGCAGCCCGGCAAGCTGGTCCACGACCGCCGCCAGCCGCTCGAGCGCTGCGGTCCCACGCAGCGGGGCCGGCGCCACGGACCCCAGCGCAGCCGACGGCGGCACCCCGTGCCACGCCGGCAGGAACCGCGCGAGCACCACCGGGTCCACCGGCTCCACCTCGCGTCGCAGCGAGGCCAGCGAACGGCGCCGCAAGAGCCGCAGCACTTCGGGATCGCAGAACTCCCGCTCCGCCCCGCCCGGCCGGAACTCGCCCACAAGCAGCGTCCCGGCCGCCGCGAGCCGGCGGAGCCCATCGTCCACCACGCCGGCAGGCAGCCCCCAGCGATGCGCCGGATCGGCCACGACGAACGGCCCGTGCGTCCGCGCAAACCGCGCGAGCAAGCCATCGAGCGCGCCCGCCACCGGCGCCAGGAACGCGGCGGGCACGCCGGGCGGCGAGGCAACGCCAACGCCGTCGCGATACCGCGCGACGTCCTCCATCGCGATCCAGCGCTCCTCGCCGCCGATCCGCGCCCGGACCGCCCGCCGCGTGGACGCGAGCTCCGCTAGGTGGATCGACGCCTCCACCCGGCCGCCGACGGTCCGCGCCCCCGCCTCCTCGAGCGAGAGGTCGCCCAGCCGCCGCAGCAGGTCGTGCACCTGGTCGGTGGTCTTGGCCTGCCGGTCATCGGCAAGCGCCTGGAGGCTCAGCTCGAGATCGGCCAATGCCTCCGGGGAGAGCAGCTCGCGCAGCTCCTCCTGGCCCAGCAGCTCGCGCAGGAGGTCCCGGTCCAGCGTGAGCGCCTGCGCCCGGCGCTCGGCCAGGGGCGCGTCGCCCTCGTACATGTACGCGGCCACGTAGTCGAACAGCAGGCTCGATGCGAACGCCGACGCCCGCGCCGTCTCGACGCTGTGCACGGTCAGCTCCCGGCTCGCCACGCCCGCGAGGATCTCGCGCAGGGCCGGGAGGTCGAACACGTCCGCGAGGCACTCGCGGTACGTCTCCACGAGGATCGGGAACGACCCGTACCGCGACGCAACCGCGAGCAGGTCCGCCGACCGCTGGCGCTGCTGCCAGAGCGGCGTGCGCGTTCCGGGCCGCCGCCTCGGCAGGAGAAGAGCGCGGGCCGCGTTCTCCCGGAACCTCGAGGCGAAGAGGCTCGAGGACCCGACCCGCCCGACCACGAGATCCTCGACCTCCTCGGCATCGGGGAAGAGCAGCGCCTCCACACCGTCGAGGTTCGCGTCCCCCTCGGGCAGCCGGATGGCGATGCCGTCGTCGGAGTAGATCGTCTGGACCTCGATGCCCAGGTGCTCCGCGATTCGCGCTTCGATGGCGAGGGTCCACGGCGCGTGCACGCGGCCGCCGAACGGCGTGAGGATCACCAGTCGCCAGTCACCGAGCTCGTCGCGGAAGCGCTCGATGACGATCCGCTTGTCCGTCGGCAGGACGCCGGTCGCCTCGCGCTCGTCCTCCAGGTACGCGAGCAGGTTCTCCGCGGCCAGCGCGTCGAGGTCATGATCGCGGTGCAGACGCTCCGCGGCCTTGGCCCGACCCTTGGCGCCACGGGCGAGATCGGCCTCGGTCTCGCGGATGAACGCGCCGATGTCCCGGCCCAGCTCCACCGGCCGCCCCACCGCGTCGCCGTGCCAGAACGGGAGCTTGCCCGGGACGCCCGGCGCCGGCGTGACGATCACCCGGTTGGGCGTGATGTCCGCGACCCGCCAGGAGCTCGCACCGAGCACGACGACATCGCCGTGCATGCCGGCCCGGAGCTCGTAGACCATCTCCTCGTCGAGCTCGCCCACGCGCCGGCCCGGCGTGCCGGCCTCGCCCTCCATGAAGACCGGGTACAGCCCGCGATCCGGGATCGTGCCGCCGCTCGTCACCGCCACGACCCGGGCATCACGCCGCCCCTCGACGACATCGGTCATGCGGTCCCACGTGACGCGGGCCTTGAGCTCGGCGAACTCGTCGGACGGGTAGGCGCCCGCGAGCATGCCGATGACGCCTTCGAGTGCCTCCCGCGTGAGCGTCTCGAACGGGGCGGCGCGCCGGACGATGTCGTGGAGCGCGTCCACGGTGAACGGGCGCTCCAGCGTCATCGCGACCAGCTGCTGGGCGAGCACGTCGAGCGGGTTGCGCGGCAGGACCGTGCGCTCGATGCGGCCCTCGTGCATGCCGCGGACCACGACCGCCGTCTCGAGCAGGTCGCCCCGGTACTTGGGGAAGATCACGCCCTTGGACGGCTCGCCCACCTGGTGCCCGGCCCGGCCCACGCGCTGCAGGCCGCGCGCCACGGACGTGGGACTCTCCACCTGGATGACGAGGTCCACGGCGCCCATGTCGATGCCGAGCTCGAGGCTGCTGGTGGCGACGAGCGCCGGCAGGCGCCCTGCCTTGAGCTCCTCCTCGATCTCGAGGCGCTGCTCGCGCGCGATGCTGCCGTGGTGGGCGCGGACCAGCTCCTCGCCCGCAAGCTCGTTGAGCCGCTGGGCCAGCCGTTCCGCGAGCCGGCGGCTGTTGGTGAAGACGATCGTGGACCGGTGCTCCCGGATCAGCTCCAGGATCCGCGGGTGGATCGCGGGCCAGATGCTGGTGCGCTTCTCCCCGCCGAGGACCGGGCCCCCGGGCTGCTCGTCGAGCGGCAGCACCTCGCCGAGCCTGGCCATGTCCTCGACCGGGACGACGACTGTGAGCTGGAGCGGCTTGCGCGAGCCGGCATCGACGATCGCAACATCGCGCCCGGCTCCGCCGAGGTAGCGCGCGATCGTCTCGAGCGGACGCTGCGTGGCCGACAGCCCGATCCGCTGGACGGGCGGCGAACCTTCCGGCCGGAGCTGCTCGAGGCGCTCCAGGCTCAGGGCGAGGTGCGCGCCGCGCTTGGTCCCGGCGATCGCGTGGACCTCGTCCACGATGACCTGCTCGACGCCCGCGAGGATCTCCCGCGCCTGGCTCGTGAGCAGCAGGTAGAGGCTCTCGGGCGTGGTGACGAGGATGTCCGGCGGGTGGCGGACGAGGTCCCGGCGCTCGGCGGCGGGCGTGTCACCGGTGCGGCTGGCGATCGTGATCCGCGGCGGCTCCAGGCCCAGGCGGCCGGCGGCAAGGGCGATCCCGGCGAGCGGCGCACGCAGGTTGCGCTCCACGTCGTAGGCGAGTGCCTTGAGCGGGCTGATGTAGAGGACGCGGACCGTGCCGGTCGTTCCGCGGACCGGCGGCTCGGTGGGGCGCTCGGAGATCCGGTCGAGGCACCACAGGAACGCGGCGAGGGTCTTGCCGGAACCGGTTGGGGCGTGGATCAGCGCGTGCCGCCCGGCGCTGATCGCGGCCCAGCCGTCGGCCTGGGCGGGCGTGGGGGCCTCGAACGTCGCCTCGAACCAGGCCCGGACGGCGGGCCCGAAGGGTGCGAGCGGATCCTTGCTGCGCGCTGCCACAGGACCGCGAGTATAGGCGGGCGCAGCGCTTTCGGACAGATGTTCTAGATCGACGGGAGGGCTTGGAAACACGAAACGGCGGGTCTTGCGACTCGCCGTTCCGGGTACTTGTCAATCGGGCGGGGGAGGGGGAGGAGAGAACCGCTCGACCGACGTTCTGGATCTGCCACGAATGATCGCGCAGCCGGGTCGACAGGCGCCGGTGCCGCTGGGCCCGTGATTCGGGGACTGCACATGACGTGTGGCCCCCGCCGTCCCGGACGCCCGGGACCGACCGGCCCCCCACCACCGGGGGCGGACCCCCCACCTACCCCGCGGACAGCCTGGCGATGACCGTGGACGGGTCGAACCGTCCGATGTCGGCCGGCGTCGGACGGAGCTCGAAGTCCGCTCCGGCGAGCAGTCGGCGAGCCGCCTCGAGGCGCACGTCAAGCGCTGCCGGCTCCACCACGTCCCGCTCCGCAACCCCGATCCGCGCCTCCATCGCCGTCCGGGGCGGCCGGCCGGCCACCAGGCGCCGGAGCAGTTCCTGCCCGAGGCCGCGGCGACGATGGGCGGGTGCGACGCCCAGGGCGAGCAGCGACTCCGTGGCGGGCTCGGTCACCGACGGCGCTGCAACCGCCACGCCCACGACCACCCCGTCCACCTCGTGCACCTCGATCCGTGCCCCGGCCCGGCTCGCGGCGGCAAGCAGGTCCGCGGCATCGGCCGGATCGAAGGGCGCGATGGTCCGCGGTGCAATGCGCAGGCGGGGGGCCGATCGATCCGGCGCCCGCCCGGCGAGCACCCGTTCTCCGGCCCACGCCAGCGACGGTGCCCACCAGCCGCGATCCTGCGCCTCGCGCACCAGGCGCGGCAGCACGGCCGCCCGAACCTGCGCGAGCGTCGCCGTCGAGCGGTCGTCGGCTGTCCGCTGCCCGTCCGCCACGGGCTGACCGCAGTTGGGCGGGTCGAGGAACGCGCCGGGCATGCCGGGCGTCCCGAACGCGGCCGCGTCCGCCTCCCAGCGGTCACGCCAGGCGGGCGGCGTTGCCGCCTCCGGGTGACGGTGGGCGCCCGCCAGCCAGGTCAGCGCCCACGCCCGCGGCACCACGCGGTAGGCGTCGTAGCCGCCGCCACCGGTCGCCAGCCAGCGGCCCTCCGCCCAGCGGTGGGCGACCCCGTCCACGATCCGGGCAGCCTCCGCCATCGCGGCGGTCGTGACCCGCAGATCGGCGAGCGGGTCCCAGGCGTGAGCGTCCGCGCCGTGCTGCGAGACGATGACGTCCGGCCCGAACACCGCGCCCAGCACGGGCACAAGCGCACGGACCGCCGGCAGCCATGACGGGTCGCCCGCATACGGCTCGAACGGCATGTTGACCGCCGTCCCGGCCGCCGCCCCCCGGCCCAGCTCGTCCGGGAAGCCCGTCTGGGGGAAGAGGAAGCGGCCGCTCTCGTGGAGGGAGACGGTGAGCACGCCTGGGTCGTCGAAGGTGAGTGCCGCTACGCCGTCGCCGTGGTGCACGTCGAGGTCCACGTAGAGCACGCGGAGCCCGGCCGCGCGCGCCCTGACCACCGCGAGCGCGACGTCGTTGTAGAGGCAGAAGCCCCAGGCCCTGGCCGCCATCGCGTGGTGGAGGCCGCCACCCGGGTGGTGGGCGTGCTCGGCATCGCCGCGCAGGATGGCCTCCATCGCGGCGAGCGAGCCGCCGGCGACCATCGCGCCGGCCTCGTGCATCCCCGCGAACGCCGGGTTGTCCGATGTTCCGAGACCCATCTCGCCCGGCCCACCCGGGTCGGCCGAGAGCCGCCGGACCGCGGCAATGTACTCCGGGCGATGGAGGCCGAGGAGGGCCGCATCGACGGCCGGCTCCGGTGCCAGACCGGGCTCGGCGCCCACGCTGCGCAGGAGGTCGATGCCCGGGCCGAAGCGGAGCGGCGTCAGCGGATGGCGGGACCCGAAGTCGTAGGTGGTCGAGCGGGGTCCGAAGACGAGCAGCGGACCGGCAGGGGTGGACACGCCGGGCACGATACCCCCGGCCGACGCCCGCATCGAGCCCGTCCCCGCGTGGGGGCGCACGCTGCTACCATCCGGGCCATGGACATCCTGCTCGTCCTCGTGATCGTGCTGATCCTCGTCATCATCTGGCGCGGCCCCAAGACCCTCCCGCTGCTCGGCAAGGCATTCGGGCAGGGCGTGAAGGAGGCCCGCAAGGAGATCGGCGAGATCAAGACCGACGTTTCCGGCAAGGACGAGACCAAGTCCTCCTAGTCGTGCGCCGGCAGAAGCCGGCCCGGCAGGTCCGCCAGGAACGCCAAGGCCTGGTTCGACGCGTCCGCCCCGGATCCGGACGACTGCAGCGGCCCCAGCGGATCGCCCGATCCCAGGTCGCCGGTCAGCACCGCGTGCAGGTCCGCCGCCTCGAGCACGATCAGGCCTTGTCCTTCCGCGCCCGGGACCGGCCGCACCAGCAGCCGGACGTCCCCCTCATCGACGGCGTTCCCGACAGGCAGCGCAGGCTCGCCCACCAGGGCGACGGCGACCGGATGCCCCAGCAGTGGGACGTCCGCCCCCTGCGCGACCCCGACCGCTCCTCCGACGAGATCCGGCATCGCCCCGGTGACGACGACCGCGACGATGACCCCGCCACGCGCCGCGACAACGCGGCTGATCGCGTCCGCGGCATCCTCGTTGGGATCGCCCGGATCGACGACCACGACACGCTTCCGGCCGACGAGCCAGGTGTTGACGGTTGCGCCCGGGATGCCGCCCGCGGCGCCGGCCGTGATCCGGACCAGCGCATCGCCCATCACCTCGGTCAGCGGGGCCGGTGCGGGGCGTCGGGGCGCGAGACGCGTCACCACGTCCCCGATGCCGCCGACCCCATCGAGCTGGCGGAGCGTCGTGCTGGTCGGCGGCCAGAGGAGGATCTCGCCCCGGGCAGCCGCCGCGAGCGCCGCGGCCGGCCGCAGCCAGTCGTGCGAGACCACCTCGCGCGGATCGTGGCGGACCTCCGCACCGTCCGGGAGCGCCGCCACGAAGAACCGCGTGTCGTATCGACGACCCGATCCGCCCGGCGGCGTGACCCAGCGCGAGAGCGGGACCAGGAGGTCCGTGCGCAGGACGAGGTCCAGGCCCGTGACCAGCGCGCCGAACGGGGCGCCGCGGGCAAGGTCCCGGGGATCGACCGGGCGCCCGTCGCGGTGGGTGGCCAGCAGGACGCCGGCCTCCTCGTGCAGCTCCCGGATCGCCGCCACCGCGTGGGCGACGGCCGTCCCGGGCTCGAGATCCCAGGCCCAGGCCGCGGCGCAGGCCGGCCCGTCGAACGCGCACCGGTCCGCCAGCGACGGATCGGCGTCAGCGGCATCCACGGCCCCACCCGGGAAGACATGCAGGCCGGGCCCGAAGGCCATCGTCGCCGGACGGTGGGTCAGCAGCACCTCGGGGCCCGCCGCGGTCGGGCGGAGCAGGGCGACCGTGGACGCGGGCCTCGGTGTCGGGACGACGACCGTCATGCGCCGGCGAGCAGCGTGGCGAGCTCGTTTGGCTCCTGGACAGGCCGGCGGCAGGCGAAGTCGCGGCAGACGTAGGCAGTGGGCCGGCCGTCGAGTGCGGTTCGCCCCTCGAGGAGCGGAACGCGGCCGCCCCCGCCGCCCCCGTTGCCGCCCGCGGCCGCCAGGACCGTGAACGGCCGGTAGCCGCGGTTCACGACGCGCACGAGCGCGACCGTCGCCGGGTCCGCCGGATCACCGATGACGGCGATCTCCTCGATCCCCGCGTGCGCAAGCTCGAGCGCCCCGATCCAGTGTGCGAACGCGGTCGGCCACCTGGCGAGGAACGGCGCCACGGTCGCGATCGCGCCTTCGGCCGCGACGCGGTAGCGGGCGTCCCCGGTGAGCGCTGCGAGGCGGAGCAGGACGGTGGCGGCCATCGCGCCCCCGGACGGCATCGCGTTGTCCTGGAGATCCCTGGGTCGCAGGACGAGCGCCTCGGCGTCGTGGGCGGTGTCGAAGAAGCCGCCGGCGGGGTCGGCGAACCGCTCCAGCATCACGTCCGCGAGACCGGCGGCGGCGGCGAACCAGCGCTCGTCGCCAGTGGCCTCATAGAGCGCCAGCAGGCCGTCGGCGAGGTCCGCGTGATCCTCGAGCACGCCGTCCGCCGTCGCCCTGCCATCCTTCCAGGAGCGGCGGAGGCGCCCGTCCGGCGCCAGGAGGCCCGCGAGGACCGACGTGCCGGCAACGACGGCTGCGCGCCGGTACCGGTCCGCCGCCGCGCGCAGCGCCGGATCACCGTCGGCATCGAGCGAGCGGGCGGCATCCGCCAGGGCCCCGATCGCGAGGCCGTTCCAGGCGGCCAGCACCTTGTCGTCACGGGCCGGCTGGGGCCGGAGTGACCGGGCGGCGAGCAGCCGGCCGCGGGCCTCGGCGAGCCGCCGCGCGACGTCGTCCGGGTCCAGCCCGTACCGCTCGCCCAGGTCCCGATCGTCGTGGATCCGCTGGAGGATCGTGTGACCCTCCCAGTTGCCGCCGTCGGTGGCGCCGTAGGCGCTTGCGAACAGCGCCGCATCCGGGCCGAGCAGGTCCCGGATCGCGGCGGCGGACCAGGTGAACGTCCCGCCCTCCTCACCGTCGGTGTCCGCGTCGAGGCTCGCCGCGAACCCGCCCTCGGGCGTCCGGAGGTCACGCAGGAGGAAGTCGAGGACGCCCGTCGCGACATCCCGAAACGCGACATCGCCCGTTGCCGACCAGGCGTGCAGGTACGTGCGCGCGAGCAGCGCGTTGTCGTACAGCATCTGCTCGAAATGCGGGACGAGCCACGAGGCGTCCGTGCTGTAGCGGTGGAACCCTCCGCCGAGCTGGTCGTGGATGCCGCCCGCAGCCATCGCGTCGAGCGCCCGCCGGGCCAGGTCCAGCGCCCTCGTCGAGCCTGTCGCGGCGTGGCGCCGGAGCAGCGCCTCGATCGCCATCGCCTGGGGGAACTTGGGTGCGGTCCCCCACCCCCCGTTGGCAGCGTCGAAGCCGGCATCGAGGGCATCGAGGGCGTCCTCGAGCAGGGAGGCCGGCGGAAGCCCGTCGCCCGCCGGTGCCCCGGTCATCTGCGAGGCCATCTCGGCGACGAGGTGCCCGCTCGACGCAACCAGGTCGGCGCGCCGCTCCGCCCACGCGTACCGGATCCCGTCGAGCAGCTGGCCGAAGGACGGCAGGCCGTGACGGGGCGCCGGGGGAAAGTAGGTTCCTCCGAAGAACGGACGGCCATCCGGCGAGGTGAACACGCTCATCGGCCAGCCACCGCTCCCGGTCAGGGCCTGGACCGCGCGCATGTAGACGGCATCGAGATCGGGGCGCTCCTCGCGGTCCACCTTGACCGGCACGAAGTGCGCGTTGAGCACGGCCGCGATCCCCGGATCCTCGAACGACTCCCGCTCCATCACGTGGCACCAATGGCATGCGGCATAGCCGATGGACAGGAAGACCGGCCGGTCGAGGAGGCGGGCGCGGGCCAGCGCCTCGGAGCCCCATGGATACCAGTCCACCGGGTTGTGGGCGTGCGCCAGCAGATAGGGGCTCGTCTCGCCGGCGAGGTGGTTGGTGAAGCGGGGGCGCGGTTCGGCTTCGGCCATGGGCGGATGGTACGCGCGACCGCCTCCGGGGCCTCCCCGGGCCCCGATCGTCCGTCCGCGATTCGGGCCGGACGGCCCGTGCACGCCGGGCCGGGCTGCTCGTGGGGCCGGATGGGCGGGGAGGCGTAGGCTACGTGGGTGGCCCGCACCTGGCGGGCCGACCTCGAGGACCAGGTCTGGTGTCTCGCGTCCCGCGGACGTTGTCCATCGCCATCGCGCTCGTGGCCGCCGTGCTGACCGGTGGCGGTGCCGTCGCACCCGCCGTCGCCGCGACCGCGCCGGTTCCGCGCGTGACGATCGTGGTGGGCCCCGTCGGCGATGCGACCCCCGGCTACATCGCCCTCGCCGAGGAGGCGGCCGCTGACGCAGCCGCGGCCGGCGCCGAGGTCGTGACCGTCTACTCGCCCAATGCCACCTGGACCGCGGTCCGCAAGGCGGTGGAGGGCGCCTCCATCGTCGTCTACCTCGGCCACGGCAACGGCTGGCCGTCTCCCTACCGGACCTCGCTCTACCCGCCCACGCAGGACGGCTTCGGCCTCAACCCGGTCGCGGGCGGTGACGACAGCACCCACCAGTACTTCGGCGAGGCGTCGGTCGCGAAGCTGCACCTTGCCCAGAACGCCGTCGTGATCCTCGGCCACCTCTGCTACGCCAGCGGCAACTCGGAGCCGGGCATGGCAGAGGGGACCATCGACGACGCGATCGCGCGCGTTGACAACTACGCCGCGGGCTTCCTCAAGGCAGGCGCCCGGGCCGTCGTCGCGGAGTCGAACCTCGGACCGGCGTACTACGTCCGCTCCCTGCTCGGCGGCCGCGACAGCATGGCCTCCATCTTCGCGGCTGCGCCGAGTGCCAACGACCATGCCTTCACCGTGGCCAGCAGCCGGACGCCCGGGTACGCCGTGACGCTCGATCCCGAGCGTCAGGCCGCCGGGTTCGTGCGGTCGCTGGTCACGCGCGGCGTGACTGCGGCACAGCTCCGTGCCGGGGCCGTCGGGAGCATCGCGGACTGGATGCCGTCGATCGCGCCATCGCTCGCCCGGAGCGGTCTCGGCTTCGGTGAGCCCGCCCTCGCCGCCCTGCCCGTGGCCGGCACGACCACCCGCCTGACCCTGCCGATCCAGGCAGCGGGAACGCTGGAGCCGGGCACGATGGTCAGCGTCCGGTGGGACCCGCTGCTGCTGGACCCGGCCCCTGGATCCGACCCCGCCGGGCCCGGGTCGCCCCCGCCGGCCGGGAGCGGGACGACCACGACGCCCGATGCTCCCGCCGTGGACCTGGTCGTCGCCGAGCAGGCCGGCCGGGTGGTGGAGCCGCAGCCCGCCACGCAGACCGCGGGCGGGCTCGTCGTCAACGTCGCCTACCCCAAGGCATCCGGCCTCTACCGGCTGACCGCCATGCTGCACACGCCCGAGGGGGTCGCGTACGACGCTGCCACCCAGGCGCTGCTGACACCGGTGATCGTCCGCGTCGGGGGTCCGGTCGCCGCCGCCTACGGGGTCCAGCCCACCCTGTCCGCGGCACCCGGGACCGCGGTGGGGGTGATGCTCCGGGTCGTCAACACCGGCTCGGTCCGATGGGACCAGGTGGTCACCGCACCGCCCAGCAAGGTGGCCGGCGAGGCACAGCTGCCGGCCCGCACGTCGACCGTGCCCGCCCACCTGATCGCCACGTGGGTCTCCTCGGACGGGCTGGCGGTCCCGGATCCGGTCACCCTGCCGCTCGATGCCATCGTGGCAGGCCCCGGCGGGTCCACCACCGTCACGCTCTCCCTGGTGGCACCCGGCCTGGCCGGCGAGTACCTGCTGCTGGTGGACGTGCTGTCACCCTCGGCCGGCCCGATCTCGGCCCTGGGAACGGCGCCCGCGCTGATCCGGGTGACGGTGAGCATCGATGCGGTGCCCCAGCCGATCCCCACCCTCGAGGTGCCGGGCGCTGGCGGCTGAGCCGGTGCTCCGCCCCTGCTCCGGTGCCGTGCCCGGATTCCTGCCGTCCCGTCACGGCCTCCGCTTCCCCAACTCCTTCCCGCCCGGGCCCACGCTGCGGCTCGGACCCTTCGACCCGCGGGTGATCGGCTTCGGGGATGCAGCTGCCGGGCTGTGCGGGGGCGTGGCCCTGACCGCACGCGACCCGTGGGCTGCCGGGCTCGTCGCTCCGCCGGACCTCCTGACGCCGCCGGCGAACGGCTCCCCCCGGTTCCGGGCGATCGTCCGCCGGCAGGTGGAGTCGCTCGACTGGCTCCGGGTCCCCCTCCGCTACCTGGACAAGCAGGCGCTGCGCCCGGATCCGCCATCAGGTCTCGCCGCCCGGCTGCGCCGGGAACCGCCCCGGGTTGACGCCGTGGCCCGGGAGTGGCCGCGCATCCGGTCGGCCATCGACGCCGGCCTGCCCGTCGTGGTGGGCCTGATCCGGACCGCAGGCCTGTCGCCGTGGGCCCTGACCCACAACCACCAGGTCCTGGCCTGGCGGTACGAGCAGACGCCGTCCTCGATCATCATCGGCGTCTACGATCCCAACCATCCCGGCCGCGACGACGTCGAGCTGCGGGCTGCGCTCCAGCCGGGCGATGGACCGCTCCGCGAGCGGGTGAGCCTCCGGCAGTCAACCGGCGAGCCGCTGCTGGCCTGGTTCCGTCAACCGTATCCACCGCCGCGGTCCGTGCGCGCCTGGCGCTGAGCGCACAGCGCCGGCCTCCGGACGCAGAAACGGCGCACGTGCCCGCGTGCGCCGTTCCCATGGTGCGTGCCTGCCACGGCAGGTCCTCAGCCAGCGGCGATCAGGACGTCCTTGCCGGACGGCAGCTTCAGCCGCAGCTCGGTGACCTTGGCGTTGGTCTGGGAGTAGAGGAATGCCTTGCCAACGGCCGGAGCCACGTAGCTCGTGACGGTGATGACGCCCAGCTCCAGTGGGCCGGTGGCGCCCAGCTTGCCGTTGGACATCACGCCGTAGGCCGTGGTGCCGGCCTTCCCCGAGACGCCGATGCCCGCGGCCGTGGTGCCGGTGGTCGTCCCGGAGATCCCGCTCGGGCCGGTGGCGCTGACTCCCGTGCCGATCGTGGTCGTGATGGTCGTCGCAGCCGTGGCCTTGCTGGCGGTGCCGAGCAGCAGCGGGAGGGCTGTGGCGGCCTTGGCGTCCGCGGTCCGACTCACCAGACCGAGCAGGCCGGCAGAGGCGGCGAGGACGTACTTGAGCGCTCCCCGTCGTGAGGATGGCTGGACCAGGGCCGGACCTGTGGTCTCGACCCCATGAAGCGTGATCTCACTCATGGTCAGCCTGACGTGATGAGCTTGTCGACGCCGGACGGGAACTTGATGTGCAGCTCGGTCACGCCCGTTCCCGCCTTCACGTACAGGAAGGCCTTGCCGGCGGCGGGACCCACGAAGCTCGCGATCGTGAGGTTCGCCATCTCGATGGGCCCGGTGACGCCGAGCTTGCCGGAGGACATCACGCCGTAGCCTGCCGTGGACCCGCTGGAGCCGTACACCCCTGCCGCCGTTGCGGCCGTGCTGTTGGCGGTGCCGCTGACCCCGATCGGGCCCGTTCCGGCGACGCCGGTCCCCGCCGAGGTGGTCACCGCGGTGGTTGCCGTGGCCGAGTTGGCGGAGCCGAGCAGCGTGCTCGCTCCGTTGGCGGCCGATGCCGGCGCTACCCGATCGAACAGCCCGACCGCCCAGGTTCCTGCGGCGGCGGCCGCGCCGACGAGAAGGGCACGCCTCGTCTGCAAGCCTCTCTGTTCGGATGCCATTGCTGTCGTTCCCCGCTTGGTGGGCCCTGCTGGGTCCCAATCGCTAAGACGCAGCATCCGCCCACCCGACAGGGCCCGCCACAGGACAAAGGTGCGTTCGACGCACACGGCCGCTTAGTACCTGTAGGCTAACCTCGTAGGACCCTGTAGGCGGAACGGAAGGTGTCTATGCCGCAGATGGACATCCGGTTGCCGGACTACCGGCTGGAGCGTGGTCGTGGGTAGGCGGTACCGTCATGGCGTCGGGGCCGGTACCCCATGTCGGACATGTCCTCCGCCCACGAGTCACTTGAACGCGTGAATCAGTCGTTGAGCCAGGGAGCAGCGATCCCCCGCCTGATCGTCCTCGATGACGAGCCGGCGATGGGTGAGTTCGTGGCCGAGGTCGGCCGCCGCGCCGGCTACGACGTGCGCCTGGCCACGACGGCCGCCGCCTTCGTCCGGGAGCTCGAGGAGCCGGCGGACGTGGTCACGATCGACCTCATGGTTCCCGGCACGGACGGGGTCGAGATCCTGCGCTCGCTCTCGGAGCTCCCCTCCCCTCCCGAGGTGATCCTGGTCTCCGGCATGGAGGAGCGGGTGATCGCCGGCGCCAGCCGGGTCGCCACGGAGTTCGGCCTGGTGGTCCGGGGCCAGGTGCACAAGCCCTTCCGCGCGGCCGAGCTGCGCGCCCTGCTCAAGTTGCCTGAGCCGGAGGTGGTGCCGCCGCCGGTGGCCCCTGCCGCCCGTCCTGCGCTGCACCTGGACAGGTCGGATCTCCGCCGGGCCCTGCTGCGCGACGAGCTGGTGCTCGCCTACCAGCCCCAGGTCTCGCTCAAGACCCGCGCGTGGGTTGGTGCCGAGGCCCTGGTCCGCTGGCAGCACCCGGAGCACGGCCTGCTCATGCCGGGCGCCTTCCTCGACCTCGTCAACGACGAGCTGCTCGCGTCCGAGCTCACGATGACCGTGCTGCGGCGGGCGGCCGTCGAGTGGGCTGCGCTACGGGCGAGGCTCTCGCTGCCGCTGGCACTCTCGGTCAACGTGCATCCGCTGGCGCTGTCGGACCCGGGCTTCGCGGCGCTCGCCATCGACGCCCTCGAAGGGCCGGGCCTCGAGCCGCGCTGCGTCATCCACGAGGTCACCGAGGTCGCCCCCACGACCCGGGGCATGGCCCTCTCCACGCTCACCCGGCTTCGCATGCGGGGCTTCGAGCTCTCGATCGACGACTTCGGGACAGGCCACTCCAGCCTCGAGCGGCTCAACCAGGTGCCGTTCACAGAACTGAAGATCGACCGCAGCTTCGTGACCGAGCTGCAGACCAACGACTGGGCGCGCACGATCGCCGCCCAGTCGATCACGCTGGCGCGGGCGCTCGGCCTGCGGTCGGTCGCCGAAGGCGTCGAGGACGAGCACGCGATGTCGTGGCTCCGTGATGTCGGCTGCGATCTCGTGCAGGGCTACCACATCGCCCGTCCGACATGGCCGACGGACCTCGACGCATGGGCTGCGACCTGGAAGACCGGACGGCCCTGAGAACGGCATGAGCGGCTCGGACGCCGGGCGACGCCTGCCCTCGCTCAACGCGGTCATTCTGCTGTTCGCGTTCTCGACCATTCTCATCGCCACGGTGAGCGCATGGCTGGTCGTGGACGGAACCAACCGCAGGGCCGCGCTGGACCGCCTCGGATCGGACACGGCGGAGACCGCAGCGCTCTACCAGCGCCTGACGTCGGCCGTCACCCTGGCGCCGACCGCGGTGTCCGGCCTGGTGACGACCGTGGACAACCTCGACAGGAACCGGTTCAACGCGTTCTCCGGGCCGCTGATCGACGAGCAGGTCCTGGTTTCCGTGCGCTGGGTCCCGTACGTCCCGGGCAGCCGGCGTGACGCCTTCGAGCTGATGGTCCGCCAGGGAGGCCAGCTCGACTTCTCGATCACCGACCGCCTTGCCGACGGCTCCTTCGCCACCGCGCCCGCCAGGGGCGACTACTACCCGGTGCTGTTCTCCGAGCCCGTGACGGCCGAGGACGACATCATCGGCTTCGACCTGGGCTCCTCGGACGTCCGACGGGTTGCGATCGAGCACGCCCGGGACACCGGCAGGTTCGTCGTCACGCCGCCGATCGCCCTCTCCGCCGGCGGGCGCGGCGCCCTCGTGGTGGTGCCCACGTACTCCGGCGGCGCGACACCCCTCACGGTCGATGAGCGCAGGGCGGCGTTCATGGGCGTTGCGGTCGGGGTCTTCCGGCCCCAGGAGCTGCTCCTCCGCGCCACGAGTCGCCTCAGCGGCGAGGATCTCAGCTTCACGATCGAGGACCTCGGGCCTGCCGACGAGCCGCGCCTGCCTGCCGACCGGGCAGTCGTCGTGGCCACCCGGGCGAGCAGCATCCCATCGTCCTCCGGCCAGTCGACGACCCCGTCCACCATGCCGTCCACCATCGATGTCCCGTTCGGCGAGCGCGCCCAGGTGCTGGAGGTCACGCCGGGGCTGCGCTACCTCGAGCGGGGCACGACATCCCCGCTCCCGATCGTCCTCACGGCATTCGCATCGTTGGCCGCCGTCGGGCTGTACGCCGTCCAGCGGCGACGCTTCGAGCAGGCGCTGGGAGGCGCGGCCGCGCGGTTGCGGAGCGTGCTCTCCGCCTCGCCGGATGCCTTCGTGGGCCTCGACGAGCATGGCCGGGTCGTGGACTGGAGCGAGCAGGCGACCCGCCTGTTCGGGATGCCTCGCGCCCAGGCCCTCGGCCGGTGGGGCGCTCATCGTGACCAGTTCGCGCGCGCCGGCCAACGGATTAAAATCCGCCGAGCTCACCACATATCTTGAGAAGATGAAATTCATGCTCAAAGTTGATGTGAA
>JBAXFC010000005.1:0-22731 GCA_037140135.1 Chloroflexota bacterium | reverse complement strand
ATGTCCAGGAGAGCCGACGAGGCGTTGCCGACGAGGTTGGCCAGGAGCTTGGACCACTTCATCGCGACAGCGTCGGGAAACACCCGGGCCGGCAGGCCGCCCGCGGACAGGGCGGGGACGAGCCACGCGATCGTGGCATCGGCATCACGCACGGAGGCCAACCCGATGCCGCCGGTCCGAAGCCTCCGGACGCCATCCGGGCACGGTTCGACCGCCGCGGTGATGGAGCCCGCCAGCACGGGGGAGGTCCTCGCCGCCGCCGCAACCGCCTCGGCGCCCACGCCGTTCTGGACGGTCAGCAGCGGCGCCCCGGGCCAGGCCTCCGCCGCCACGAGGGCCGCGGGCAGGTCGAACTGCTTGACGGCCACCACCACGAGGTCAGGCGTCGCCCCGACCGCTCGGGGTTCGATCACCCGGCGCACGCCGAGCATGCTCAGACCGCGGGTGTCCTCGAACCGCAGCTGGCCGTGCGGCTCGCTGTCACGCCGCCGCCGGGACACGAGGGTCACATCCGATCCCGCGATGGTCAGGACCGCCGCGACCAGGGACCCGATCGCCCCGGATCCAACGACCACCACGCGGCGGATCCCGTCCGCCGCGCCCTCGGTCACTCCTCGTCCACCCAGTCGAACGTCCGGGTCACGGCCTTCTTCCACATCGCGTACTCGCGGGCGCGCCGCTCGGGCTCCATCACGGGGTCCCAGCGCTTGCCCTCCTGCCAGTTCGCGCGCAGGTCCTCCTTGTCGGCCCAGTAGCCCACGGCGAGCCCTGCCGCGTACGCCGCGCCGAGCGCCGTCGTCTCGGCGACCTTGGGCCGGATCACCGGCACGCCCACGACGTCGGCCTGGAACTGCATGAGGAGCTCGTTGCCCACCATGCCGCCGTCCACCTTGACGGTCGCGAGGTCCACGCCCGAGTCCGCGTTCATCGCGTCGAGGACCTCGCGGGCCTGCCAGGCCACCGCCTCGAGCGACGCGCGCGCGATGTGGCCCTTGTTCACGTAGCGCGTGAGTCCGGCGATGACGCCCCGGGCATCGCTCCGCCAGTACGGCGCGAACAGGCCCGAGAAGGCCGGCACGAAGTAGACGCCGCCATTGTCCTCGACGGTCCCCGCCAGCGCCTCCACCTCGGCCGCGGACTGGATGAGGCCGAGGTTGTCGCGCAGCCACTGGATCAGCGCGCCGGCGATCGCGATGGACCCTTCGAGCGCGTAGACCGGCGGCCGGTCGCCGATCCGGTAGGCGACCGTTGTCAGCAGCCCGCGCTCGCTGGGCACGATCTTCTCGCCGGTGTTGAGGAGCATGAAGCAGCCGGTGCCGTAGGTGTTCTTGGCCTCGCCCGCGGCGAAGCAGGTCTGGCCGAAGAGCGCCGCCTGCTGGTCGCCAAGATCGCCCGCCACGGGCACGCCCGCGAGAAGGCCGGTCGCATGGCCGTAGACCTCGGACGAGGAGTGGATCGAAGGCAGCATCGAGCGGGGGACGCCCATCGCCTCGAGCGTGCCTGCATCCCAGTCGAGCGTGCGCAGGTCCATGAGCATCGTGCGGCTGGCGTTGGTCACGTCCGTCACGTGCACGCCGCCGTCGGTGCCGCCGGTCAGGTTCCAGATGACCCAGGTGTCCGGCGTGCCGAACAGCAGGTCGCCGGCCTCGGCCTTCTCACGCGCGCCCTCGACGTTGTCGAGGATCCAGCGGATCTTGGGGCCGGAGAAGTACGTGGCCAGCGGCAGGCCGCAGGACCCGCGGAAGCGGTCGCGGCCGAGCTCGCTGTCGGCGGCCAGGCGCTTGATCACGCCGTCGGTCCGGGTGTCCTGCCAGACGATGGCATTGCAGATCGGGCGCCCGGTGCGGCGGTCCCAGCAGATCGCGGTCTCGCGCTGGTTGGTGACACCCACGGCCGCGAGATCGGCAGTGCTGAGCCCCGCCTTCTCGAGCGCACCCTCGATGACCTCGCGCGTGCGCGCCCAGATCTCGTTGGGGTCGTGCTCCACCCAGCCGGCCCGCGGGAAGATCTGCTCGTGCTCCTTCTGGTGGATGGCGATCACATTCCCGGCATGGTCGAAGACCATGAACCGGGTGCTGGTGGTGCCCTGGTCGATGGCACCGACATACCTGGTCATCGGAAGGCTCCATGGGGCGGCCGGGGTCCCGGCGTGCTGGGTCCGAGTATCGCGCGAGGGCGGCTGGGCCGTCTGCTAGGATCGGCCGACGTTCCCGTCCAGCCATCGCCTGCCCGTGTCCCTGCCAAGGCCGCGGGCCCTCGGAGCCCAGAATCCCCGTGACCGACCCCGTCGATCCCAACGCCGTCGCGCCGGCCGTCGCCAACCTCGAGACCATCGTCTCGCTGTCCAAGCGTCGCGGCTTCGTCTTCCCCTCGTCCGAGATCTACGGCGGTATCAACGCCGTCTGGGATTACGGGCCCCTCGGCGTGGAGCTCAAGAACAACGTCAAGCGCGCCTGGTGGCGCAGCATGATCCAGGACCGCAACGACATCGTGGGCCTGGATGCGGGCATCCTCATGCACCCCCAGGTCTGGGTCACGTCGGGCCACGTCGGCTCCTTTTCCGACCCGCTGGTCGAGTGCGCCGAGTGCCACCGCCGCTACCGCCTCGACGAGCTGCCGGGCACCGAGGACCTGTCCCAGACCGACCTGCGTGACGAGACGATCTCGCAGCGCCTGGGCCTCGTCTGCCCGGTGGACGGCAAGCCGCTGTCCGCCCCGCGCCGGTTCAACCTGATGTTCACGAGCCACATGGGCCCGGTGGAGGACGACGGCAACGTCGTGTACTTCCGCCCGGAGACCGCCCAGGGCTCGTACGTCAACTTCAAGAACATCCAGCAGAGCTCGCGCAAGAAGGTCCCCTTCGGCATCGCGCAGATCGGCAAGTCCTTCCGCAACGAGATCTCGCCCGGCAACTTCGTGTTCCGGATGCGCGAGTTCGAGCAGATGGAGATGCAGTTCTTCGTCCGCCCCGAGGAGGGCGCGGCCGAGGCGTTCGAGTACTGGCTGCCGCGGCGCAAGGCCTGGTACGAGGCCTACGGCGTGACCCCGTCCCGTCTCCGCTTCCGCGAGCACGCGCCCGACGAGCTGGCCCACTACGCCAAGAAGGCCATCGACGTCGAGTACCGCTTCCCGTTCGGCTGGAAGGAGCTCGAGGGCATCCACAACCGTGGCGACTTCGACCTCGGCAACCACGCCCGCGCGTCGGGCGAGAACCTCGAGTACTTCGACCAGGCCTCGGGCGAGCACTTCATCCCGTGGATCGTGGAGACGGCCGCCGGCGCCGACCGCGCCGCGTTCACCTTCCTGATCGACGCCTACCGCGAGGAGATCGTCCGCGACGAGACCCGCGTGGTGCTCGGGCTCCACCCGGACCTCGCGCCGTACAAGGTCGCGGTCCTGCCGCTGCTCAAGAAGCGCCCCGAGATCGTGGAGATGTGCCACCGGCTCCTCGGCGACCTCAAGCGCGACATGATGGCGGTCTACGACGACACCGCGGCCATCGGCAAGCTCTACCGGCGCCAGGACGAGATCGGCACGCCGTGGTGCGTGACGGTGGACGTGGACTCGCTCGAGGACGGCGCCGTCACCGTGCGTGACCGCGACACCATGACCCAGGAGCGCGTGCCGCTCGAGGGCGTGAAGCGGATGCTCATGGACCGGATGGCGGCCGTCCGGCCGTAGTTCCGGGCACAGCCGGGGAGGGCGTATGAGCGGCGACGAGGAGGCGCGAGCCGGGGTCCCGGTCCGCGCCGTGCTCCTGGCGGCGGCGGCCTACGGGGTTGGCGCCGCCTGCAACGTGCTGGTGTTCCTGGCCATGCGGGCGGTGATGGGCGTGGGCGGCGCCTGCGCGGACGGCGGCCCCTACGTCTCTGCGCAGCCATGCCCCGACGGCACCGCGGCCGCCATGGGGATCGGCATCCCGGTGATGACCCTGTCCTGGTTCATGGCCACGTACTACGGCAGCAAGGTTGGGGGGATCTGGGGCTCGGCCGTGCTTATCGGCTGGACGGCGCTCTTCGGCTCCCTCGGCTGGAACTTCCTCGACGCCGGTCTCTTCAACGCCTCGTCGGACTACGGGATCGAATGGGGCGCCGTCGTGTGCGGGGTCATCTTCTGGGTGATGGCCGCGGGCGGACTGCTGGTGCTGATCGGGTCCACGCGGATGTCGTCGGGGCGATCGCGATCCCGTGGGAGTTCGGCCTCCACCGGCGCGGCGGGCAGCGCCACGCCGCTCCGGATGGTGGATCCGTCGGCCCTTGCGGCTGCGCATCGTCCCGTGGCCGGGCATCACCCCGCCGCCGCGGCCCCGTCCAGCCCTGCCGCGGCGGAGCGCCGGGAATTGGCGGCCATCGCGGCGGACTTCGGGGCTGCCGTGGACCATGCCGCCGCACAGACGCCTGTTGCTCCGCCAGCCCGCCGGCCCGAAGACGCCGCGGGCTCCACCGTGGACAGCGGGCCCGGCGCGGACGGTGCCGCCGACAAGGAGTTCTCCGAGGGGACCCAGGCGCTCCTGGACCGCCTGGAGCGCCTGGGCGACATGCGTGACCGGGGCCTCCTGGAGCCTGCCGAGTACGAGACCGCCAAGGAGGCGATCATGCATGAGCTGGAGGCGCGGTCGTGACGGTGTCGCGGGCCGGCGCGTCGGTGATCATCCTCGGCGCGATCGTGGTCGGGGTGATGGTCGGGATCCGCCTCTGGACGCTGCTGGGCGGCGGCTGACCCTGGATGGCCGACCGGGGCGGCGCTGCAGAACACCGCGCGGCGGGCCGAGATCGGCCGGCCGAGCCGAACGAGATGCTGTCCGCGGCCCCCTCGCCCGCGGCGGCCGCGGCGCAGCCGGCCCATGAGATCGGCAACCGCGCAGCGACGCTGCTGCTCGACCACATCACCGGGACCCGCCAGCCGCCCGGAGCGTCGATGATCCTGCCCGTCGAGCTGATCATCCGCCGCTTCAGCGCACCGCCCAGGGCCGCTGGCGCCCGCACCGCTTAGGAGACTGCCATGCTCAAGACGCGCCTCTTGCACCCTGGGATTCTCGCCGCCCTCGGTGGGGCCGGCCACGGGGCCCAGGTGCTGATCGCGGACGGCAACTACCCGCTGGCCACGCGCTCCAATCCGGACGCCTTTCGCGTGTTCCTCAACCTCGAGCCCGGCAGGCTCACCGTGACCGAGGTTCTGGACGTGATCGCCGGCGCGATCCCGGTTGAGGCGGCCTACGTGATGGGCCCCGACGACGACACGGAGCCGTCCATCTACGACGACTTCCGGCGCCTGCTGCCGGACAACGAGCTCACGCGGATGGGCCGCTTCGACTTCTACGACATGGCCCGCAGCCCCGACTGCGCACTGGCGATCGCGACTGGTGAGCAACGGATCTACGCGAACATCCTGCTGACCATCGGCGTCGTGCTGCCCGGGTAGCGACGACGCGGCAAGCCCTGCCTCCCGCCGGCGTCCCAGGAACGCTCGGAACGCGCGGAACGCGCATGACCACCGTCGACACCATCCCGGACGACGTCGCGGCAACGGGCGCCTCGCAGGACGTCAACGCTGCTGGTCCTACCCCGATCCGGGGGTCCGGTGCAACACCGCACCGGAACCGGACTCACGGGCTATGGCGGAGCACCGCAGCGCCGCACGATGATCCCGGGTAGGGACGCGGTCGTTGGCACACCAGATGTGGCGGCCGCGCCCGTCCATGTCAGGGGGCGAGACGGGGTTCAGGGGAGTGGGATGAGCATCGCCGCACCGCGCTGGTCAGGGTTCGCCGTCGTGCTTGCCGCCGCCTGTCTCCTGCTCCTGCCGCCGGCGCCTGCTGTCGCTGCAACCGACACCGACCACGATGGTCTCACCAACACCTTCGAGACCACCCGCAGCCTGACCAACCCCCGTCTCGCCGACACCGACCACGACGGCATCCGCGACGGCGCCGAGGACCCCGACCACGACACGCTGACAAACCTTGGCGAGCAGCGCTCGGGCACGAACCCGCGCCGGGCCGACACCGACGGCGACGGCCTCCGCGACGACCGCGAGGACGCCGACGGGGACGGCCTGCGCAACGGCTTCGAGATGCGGGTTGGCACCCTGCCGCGCACGGCGGACACGAACGGCAACGGCATCCGTGACGGGCTCGAGGACCGCGATGGCGACGGCCTCGTCAACCTCGTCGAGCAGCGCCTGGGGCTCGGCCCCTCGTTCGCGGACTCGGACCACGACGGCACCCCCGACCCGCTGGAGGACGCGGACCACGACGGCCTGCCCAACCTCGCCGAGCTGGAGCGGGGGACGAACCCGCTGGTCGCCGACTCCGATGGTGACGGCACGCCCGATGGCGCAGAGATCGTGCCGCCCGCAGCCGCGCCCGTGATCCAGGGTGCCCCCGGCTGCACCGTCTTCCCGGCCGACAACGTCTGGAACGTCCGCGTGGACGGCCGGGCGGTCGCCCCCAACAGCGCCACCATGGTCGCGTCCATCGGGAAGACCGCGACGTTCCACATGGACTTCGGGTCGTACGCGGGCTACGGGATCCCGTACCAGGTGGTGGATGCCACGACGCCCCGGCGGACGGTCACCTTCGACTATGCCGACGAGTCCGATCCCGGTCCCTATCCGATCCCGGCCACCGTGCGCTTCGAGGGCGGCTCCGACCACCACGTGATCACCCTCGACCGGGCGACCTGCCGGCTGTACGAGATGTGGGACGTGCGCCAGGCCGCGAACGGGGCCTGGAAGGCGGGCTCCGGCGCCTGGTGGGACCTCGCGTCCAACGCGCTCCGGCCGGCCGGCTGGACCTCCGGCGACGCGGCCGGCCTGCCGATCCTGCCCGGTCTCGTCCGCTACGACGAGGTGGTGGCGGGCGAGATCGCCCACGCGCTCCGGTTCACCGCACCCGTGACGCGTCGCTGGTACATCTACCCGGCACGCCATTTCGCGGCCGACTCCACCAGCGCCTCGCTGCCGCCCATGGGCCTGCGCCTCCGGCTCAAGGCCACGGCGAACCTGGCCGGGCTCTCGCACGACGCCCTGGTGATCGCCGTCGCGCTCCAGCGCTACGGGATGATCCTCGCCGACAACGGCTCGCCC
The DNA here is from genome assembly GCA_037140135.1 of Chloroflexota bacterium. GTDB lineage: Bacteria > Chloroflexota > Limnocylindria > Limnocylindrales > CSP1-4 > CAIXZV01. The sequence continues at coordinate 15,645 of JBAXFC010000005.1, read as the reverse complement.
TGGTATGTGTCGGGGATGAGCGACCCGCGCTTCAGCGACGACGTCCTCCACGAGCTGGACCGCTTCACGGGCTCGGACCTCGAGGTCGTGGACACGACCGGACTGGTCAACGGCCCGTAGGGTCCCGGGAACGGGACGGCGGACGCCGCTTGCGCGACGCCCGCCGTTGCAGGTTCGAGTGGGGCAGGCCCGGGGCCCGGCTGGTGTCAGCCCGCGGCGACGGCCTCCTTCTTGCCCTTGGGATCCACACCCTCGGGCGGCCAGACGTCGCGCAGCCAGGAGTCGATGGCCTGCGCTGAGCGCTTGCCGTCGCCCATGGCGAGGATCACGGTCGCCGCGCCGCGCACGATGTCGCCACCGGCGAAGACGCCGGACATGCTGGTCATGCCCCACTCGTCCGCGATCATGTAGCCGTACTCGTTGACCTTGAGCTCGGGTGCGGAGCCGGTGAGCAGCGGGTTCGCCCGCGTGCCGATCGCCACGACGACGAGGTCGCAGTCGATGACATGCTCGGAGCCCTCGACCTTGACGGGGCGCCGGCGGCCGCTCTTGTCGGGCTCGCCCAGCTCCATCGTGGAGACCCGCAGCCCGGTGACCCAGCGGTTCTCGTCGCCGATGACCTCCTCGGGGGCCGTCAGCAGCTCGAACCGGACGCCCTCGTCCTTGGCGTGGTGGACCTCTTCCTTGCGGGCCGGGAGCTCGTCCTCGGACCGGCGGTAGACGATGGTGGCCTCGGCGGCGCCCAGGCGGCGCGCGGTCCGGACCGCGTCCATCGCGACGTTGCCGCCGCCCACCACCACGACGCGCTGGCCGTGGAGGACCGGCGTGGCCGAGTCCGCGTTCCAGGCGCCCATCAGGTTCACGCGGGTGAGGTACTCGTTGGCCGAGTAGACGCCCTTGAAGTTCTCGCCGGGCACGTTCATGAACACCGGCAGGCCGGCGCCGACGGCCAGGAACAGCGCGTCGAAGTCCTCGCGCAGCTCGGGCACGGTGTACGTCCGCCCGACGATGGCGTCGACCTCGATCTTCACGCCCTCGGAGACGAGACGGTCCACCTCGGCCTGGACGATGTCCTTGGGCAGGCGGAACTCCGGGATGCCGTAGATGAGGACGCCGCCCGGGGCGTGGAACGCCTCGAACACGGTCACGTCGTGGCCGCGCTTGGCCAGCTCACCGGCGGCGGTGAGGCCGGCCGGGCCGGAGCCCACGATGCCGACCCGTTTGCCGGTGGCGACCGGGTGGGCCTTGGGCATCTTGTCGATGTTGGCCTGCGCCCAGTCCGCGACGTACCGCTCCAGGTAGCCGATGGCGACCGAGTCGCCCTTCTTGGTCCGGATGCAGACGCCCTCGCACTGGCTCTCCTGCGGGCAGACGCGGCCGGTCACGCAGGGGAGCGCGTTGTCGGAGAGGAGGCTCTCGGCGGCCGACTGGACGTCACCGTCGCGGAGGAACTTGATGAAGCGGGGGATGTCCACGCGGACCGGGCAGCCGTCCACGCAGAAGGGCTTGGGGCACTGGATGCAGCGCTCCGCCTCCATCATGGCCAGCTGGTAGGAGAGGCCGAGGTTGACCTCGCCGAAGTTGTGGGCGCGGACCTCGCCCTGCTGCTCGGGCATCGACACGCGGCCGATGGTCATCCGCTCCTTGTTGGAGAGCGGGGCCTTGGGGGCCTCCTCGGAGGTCATGCCTTCACCTCGGTCGTCGCGCAGGCACCCTTTGCGTCCTGCTCCTTCTGGCGCTCAAGGGCCGCCTGCTCGAACGAGCGGTACGTGGTGAGCCGGTCGGCGAGCTCCTGGAAGTTCACGTTGTGGGCGTTGAACTCCGGGCCATCGACGCAGGCGTACTTGGTCTCGCCCGCGATCGTGACGCGGCAGCCGCCGCACATCCCGGTCCCGTCCACCATGATCGCGTTGAGGGAGACCGTGGTCTCCACGTCGTAGGGCCTGGTCATCTCCGACACGGCGCGCATCATCGGCACCGGGCCGATCGCGTAGACCGCGTCCACGCCGCCCGCGTCGAGCAGGTCCTTGAGGGCCTGGGTGACGAAGCCGTGGCGGCCGTACGTGCCGTCGTCCGTGCACACGACCACGTCGCCGCACGCCCGCAGCTCCTTCTCCAGGATCACCCACTCCTTGCTGCGGCCGCCGATGACGGACGTGACGTGGATGCCCTTCTCGGAGAGCGCCCGCACGATGGGCAGCAGGACCGCGGTGCCGACGCCACCGCCGACGCAGACCGCATGGCCCGAGGCGATCAGGTCCGTCTCCTTGCCCAGCGGGCCCGCGACGTCCTGGATCATGTCGCCCACCTGGAGGTTGGTGAGCTCGGTGGTGCTGGCGCCGATGGCCTGGATCATCAGGGTGATGGTTCCGGCCTCGACATCGTTGTCCGCGATCGTGAGGGGGATGCGCTCGCCGCCCACACCTTTCCGGACGATGACGAACTGGCCGGGGCGCCGGACCTTCGCGATCCGGGGGGCCTCGACGACAAGGCGGACGACGTTCGGTGAGAGCTGCTCGCGCTCGACGATGGGATGCAAGAGAACCTCGTTGGTATGGGGAGCGGGACGCGGTGATCAACCCATGACGGGCAATGGACGCAGGATCGCGCACATCGGGTCGCGCGCGTTACCTGCCCATGGCCCCGTGCTGCGGTCCGAAGGTCACGAGAGCGGGGGCCGATCGGGCGGCGGACGCGCTGTCCGCGACCCGACCGGCACGGGTCGGCCGCCTTGCGGCTAGCTGGAGCGCTGCGTCGGCAGGCGCGGGATCAGCCAGTCGAGCAGGCCGCCCGGGCTCCGCGTCTGAAGGTAGAACCGGCCGGGTCCTGTGATCCGGCAGACCAGCCCCTCGCCACCGAGCAGGGTGGTCTTCCACGAGTTGCCGGCCTTGCGGACCTCGTAGCCCATCCCCTCGTCGAAGGCGACCATGTGGCCGGTGTCCACCACGTGGGACTGGCCGGCCGCGAGCTCGATCATCGCGATCGCCCCGTAGCTCGACAGCATTGCCAGGCCGGGTCCGGACAGCTTGAGCAGGAACAGGCCCTCGCCGGAGAAGAAGGAGCGCCCTGCGCCGAACTTCGTGTCCACCACGACCTCCGGGGTGGAGGCGAGGTAGGAGCCGGACTGGACGAGGAGGTTGCGCCCGGCCGCGATCTCGACGGCGGCGATGTCGCCGGGCAGCGCCGGGGCCAGGGTCACCTGGCTGTTGGGCTGCGTCGCGACCATGTCGTTGACGAACAGCGACTCGCCGCCGAGGACCGTGCGCTTGAGCACGGAGCCGAGACCGCCGCCCGTCTTGGTCTCGATGCGGATGGAGTCGTCCATGCTGACCATCGCGCCGGCTTCGGCGCGGAAGCGCTCGTTCGTGTCCAGCGTCACCACGGCCAGCGAGTAGCTGGGCTGGTATCGGATCTCGTAATGCATGCGCCCTCGCAGTTGCGGTTCCTGCCCCCTCAGCGCGCAGGGTACGACGGCGGCGCCGCGCCGGCACAGCCCTCCGGCACGGGCGGACCGGCCCGGTCCGCGCCCGCCCCTCCCAGCCTTCGATCCGCGGCCTGTCAGCCCCGGGCGGGCGCTCGCAGCTCGTACTGGTGCTCGTCGCGCGGGACCCCGTGCTCGTCCTCTCCGTGCGCCGGGAGCAGGGCCGTGTGGCGGAAGCCGGCCCGCTCGAGCGTCCGGCAGGAGCGCCCGTTGCCGTCGAGGACCATGGCGTAGAGGCGCGACAGGCCCAGCGTCCCGAACGCGTATTCCGTGATCGCGGCCAGCGCCTCGGTCATGATGCCGCGGCCCCACCACTCGGGCGCGAGGTCGTAGCCGATCTCGGCGCAGGCCTCGGGCTCGTCCGCCCAGCGGAAGAAGCCCGCCGTCCCCACGAGCGTGCCCGAGTCGGCGAGCGCGAGACCCCACCGGATCCCCTCGCGGCGCGCGAACATGCCGGTCACGAACAGGTCCATCTCCTCGAGCGCGCCCGCGATCCCCTCCTGGGCCGGGAAGCCCGTCCCGTGGACGACCTCAGGATGCGAGAAGTGGGCCAGGTACCAGGGCGCGTCGTCGGCGGCCAGCTCGCGCAGCTCGAGGCGCGCCGTCCGCAGGACCGGGAAGGCGGGCACCAGCCGGTGCCGATCGGCGTGGAGCACGGCTGCCGGGTGGCTCAGCCGGCGGCGGGTGCCGCTGCGGTCTTGCCCTTCGGCCAGTAGAGCTCCTTCTTGACGTGGAACTCCGGGAAGTCGCGGTCCAGGAGCTCGCGCTCCACGTTGAGGATCATCTCGGGGTTGCCGCAGATGTAGACGATCGTCTTGTCGGGCTTGAGGCCGAGGTCCTTGCAGACGTCCTTGATGACCTGCTCGGCACGCCCGCTGCGGCCGGACCAGCCGGCGTTGCGCGGGTCGTCGGGCCGGGACACCGTGGGCACGTAGGTCAGCTTGCGGGCGGGGTCCGCCGCCCAGGCCTCGAGCTGCTCGCGGTAGCCCAGCTCGTCCTGGAAGGAGCAGCCGTTGAGCATCACGGTCCTGCGCGTGGCCGCACCCCGCAGCTCGACCTGGCGCAGCGCGGACATGAACGGCGCGATGCCCGTCCCCGTGGACACGTACAGGTGGGTCATGGCGTCCGGCGAGTCCATCGTGAACTTGCCCTTGGGACCGATCATCCGGAGCCGGTGCCCCACCTGGAGGCGCCACAGCGCCGTCGTGAAGCGGACGACCGGGACATGGCGCACGAACAGCTCGTAGCCGAGGGTGTCAGCCGTCTCGGGCGCGGACGCGATCGAGTACGGGCGCTGGAGCAGCTTCTCGTCCGTGACGACGCCCGTGGTCATGTACTGGCCCGGCACGAACGGCGTGGCGGGCGCGTCCAGCTTCACCCGGAAGTAGGCGAGATCGGTGTTGAGGTTCTCGCGGTGGACCAGGGTGGCGTTGTACTGGTCGTCGAAGATGTCGATGACCCGCTTGTCCTCGATCGGACTTGTCACAAGCGTGCTCCCTGATGGTGGTCAACCGGAGGTGACGGGGCGGCCTTGGACCCGAGTGTACCGCCGTGCCCGAGGGCCGGGTCCCCCGCACGGCGGGGTGTGGCCACGTCCTTCGGCCCCTCCTGCGCTGCCGAACGGCACGGCGCGTCGGGCGATCCGGCCCGCCGATCGCAACCTCACCGAAACCCGGGGCTCCAGTACCCGCGGCGTACAATTCTCCCGATCTTCGCAAGGGAATTCCGCGGGCCGCGTTCCTGTCGCGTCCGCCGTGCAACATCAAGGAGCCCATCCACGATGGCAGAGACCAACGAGCGCGCGCACGTCGCCGCCAAGCGCTACATCTACGCCTGGGGCGAGGGCACGGCCGAAGGCCACGGCAAGATGAAGTCGCTCCTCGGCGGCAAGGGCGCGGGCCTCGCCGAGATGACCCTCGCAGGGTTGCCGACCCCTCCCGGCTTCACGATCACCACCGAAGCCTGCAACGACTACTTCACCAGCGGCAAGCAGCTGCCGGCGGGGCTCTGGGACGACGTCCTGGGCGCCGTGAAGCAGGTCGAGGCGCGCTCCGGCAAGGGCTTCGGCGACGTGGCCAACCCGCTGCTGGTCTCGGTCCGCTCGGGTGCCGCATTCTCGATGCCGGGCATGATGGACACCGTCCTCAACCTCGGCCTCAACGAGGAGACCCTCGGGGGCCTGATCGCCCTCACGGGCAATGAGCGCTTCGGCTGGGATGCCTACCGCCGCTTCATCGGGATGTTCGGGCGCATCGTCATGGACGTCGAGGCGTCGCGGTTCGATGAGCCGCTGGAGCATGCCAAGGCGAAGCACGGCGCGGACGCCAAGGACACCGACCTCGACGTCGAGGATCTCAAGGCCCTGGTCGTCGAGTTCAAGAGGATCGTCCGCGAGAACACCGGCCGCGAGTTCCCGACCGACGTCTACGAGCAGCTCGACCTCGCGATCAAGGCCGTCTTCGCCTCCTGGTTCGGCAAGCGCGCCAACGACTACCGAACCAGCCAGAAGATCGCCCACGACCTCGGCACCGCCGTCAACGTCATGTCGATGGTCTTCGGCAACATGGGCAACGACTCCGGTACTGGTGTCGCCTTCACGCGCAACACCTTCGACGGCGCCAACGAGCTCTACGGCGAGTACCTCATCAACGCCCAGGGCGAGGACGTCGTCGCCGGCATCCGCACCCCGCAGGACATCAGCGCCCTCAAGGTCGAGATGCCCGAGGCGTACGACGAGTTCGTCGCGATCGGCCAGAAGCTCGAGCAGCACTACCGCGACGTCCAGGACCTCGAGTTCACCATCGAGCGCGGCAAGCTCTGGATGCTCCAGACGCGCATCGCGAAGCGCACCGCCGAGGCGGCGGTGAGGATCGCCGTCCAGATGGTGGACGAGGGCCTCATCAGCAAGCGCGAGGCCGTCGAGCGGATCGAGCCCGCCCAGGTGGACATGCTCATGCGGCCCCAGTTCGAGCGCACGGCGCTGCGGGCCGCCACCTCGATCAACACGGAGGGCCTCAACGCCTCCCCCGGCGCCGCCGTCGGCAAGGCCGTCTTCGATGCCGACCTCGCGGTCGAGTGGAAGGCCGCGGGCGAGAAGGTGGTGCTCGTTCGCGTGGAGACCAGCCCGGACGACTTCCACGGCATGGTGATCGCGGAGGGCATCCTCACGGCTCGCGGTGGCGCCACCAGCCACGCAGCGGTGGTCGCCCGCCAGATCGGCAAGCCTTGCGTCGCAGGCGTGAGCGAGCTGAGCGTCAACTACGCCACGCGGACCGCCACGTCGTCGAAGACGGGCTTCGGCTTCAAGGAAGGCGACTGGATCTCCGTCGACGGCAACACCGGGCGTGTCTACCCCGGCGCGCTGCCCGTGGTTGACGCCAAGTTCGAGGACCAGCCCGAGCTCCAGACGGTCCTCGGCTGGGCCGACGAGATCCGCCGGATGGGCGTCTGGGCCAACGCGGACACCCCCGGCCAGGCCACGCAGGCCCGTGCGTGGGGCGCCGTGGGCATCGGTCTGTGCCGCACGGAGCACATGTTCATGGAGGGTGACCGCCTGCCGATCGTGCAGAGCGCCATCCTCGTGGCCCACGAGGCCACCCGGACCAAGGCCAGGATTGCCGCGAAGGCCGCTGCCGACGCAAAGCTGGCCGCGGGCGAGTCGCTCAACGCCGACGAGAAGGCCGCGTCCGAGGTCGTCATCTCGGCCGACGAGACGGCCAAGCTCGCGCAGTTCGACACGGCGATGGCCAAGCTCGAGGCGCTCCAGCAGGGCGACTTCGAGGGCATCTTCAAGGCGATGGACGGCCTGCCGGTCGTCGTGCGCCTGATCGACCCGCCGCTCCACGAGTTCCTGCCGAACCTCGAGACGCAACTCGTCAAGGTCACCACGGACGAGCTCCAGGGTGGCGCGAGCGAGTACGACAAGGAACTGCTCAGGACCATCAAGTCGATGCACGAGCAGAACCCGATGCTGGGTCTGCGCGGGTGCCGGCTCGGCATCATGATCCCGGACTTCGTGAAGATCCAGACCCGCGCCATCCTCAATGCCCAGGTCGCGGTCACGAAGGCCGGCGGGAACCCGATCGCCAAGATCATGATCCCGCTCGTGGGCCACGTGAACGAGCTCAGGGTCACCCGCGGCTTCCTCGAGGTCGAGGCCGACAAGATCGCCGGGGCGGCCGGCGTCGAGCTCGACTACAAGTTCGGCACCATGATCGAGATCCCCCGCGGCGCGCTCACCGCCGACGAGATCGCGACCGAGGCCTCGTTCTTCAGCTTCGGCACCAACGACCTCACCCAGATGACGTTCGGCTACAGCCGTGACGACGCCGAGGGTGGCTTCCTGCTCAAGTACGTCGAGGACAAGATCCTGCCGGTCAACCCGTTCCAGACCCTGGACGACGCGATCGCGGGCCTCATGAAGATCGCCGTGGACAAGGGACGCTCCACGCGCCCCGACATCGAGCTCGGCATCTGCGGCGAGCACGGCGGCGACCCGGAGTCCATCCACAAGTGCGAGAAGATCGGGCTCGACTACGTGTCCTGCTCGCCCTTCCGGGTGCCGGTGGCCCGCCTTGCGGCCGCGCAGGCCGTGCTTGCCACCACGCACGACAAGTAGGTTCCTGCGCCGGGCGGTGCCCGGTGGATCCAGCGGATACCGGAGCACTCCCCCCACGTTTGGGGGGAGTGTTTTCGTTTGTCACCCCGTGACAATCATCGTCTGCGAATGGCCCGTCGGCAGCCGTCCCCACGGGGGGATGACCGGTGGGGAGGGCATTCGCGACGGGGATCGGCCATGCGGTGGTCAGGCGATCGGCCCAGCCGGCTCGCCGTTGTATTGATCTACGCCGTCGTCGGGATGACGTGGATCGTGCTCTCGGACTGGTTCTTCGCCCTCCTGGGCCCGGACGTCCTCGCGGCCGTCTCTCCGGTGAAGGGCGTCATCTACGTGCTCGTCACGGCGAGCCTGCTCTGGGTCGCCCTGCTGCTGCGCGACCTGGGCATCGCGCGCAGCCGCGGTTCCCTCGCCGCGAGCGAGGAGCGCTACCGGATGCTCGCCGAGCGGGCACAGGACGTGGTCTACCGGATGCGGCTCGGCCCCACCCCGGAGTTCGAGTACGTCAGCCCGTCCATCGAGGCCCTGACCGGGCACACGCCGGAGGAACACTACGCGGACCCGGCCCTGGGCCGCGACGTCGTTCACCCGGACGATCTCGGCAGGCTTGTGGCCGCATCGGTGACCGGAACCCTGGACGAGCCGGTCCTCGTGCGCCTGCGCGGTCTTGACGGGAGGTACCTGTGGACAGAGCACCGGGTCACCGTCATCAGGGATGCCGCCGGAGCGGTGATCGCGGTGGAGGGGGCGGCACGTGACGTCACGGCGCGCGTGCGGGCCGACGAGCGTGGCGCGATGCTGGCGAGGGTCGTCGAGGCGACGCCGCTCGGTGTGGGCCTGATCGGGGGCGCGGAGTCCGGCTTCGAGCTGACCTACGTCAACGAGGCGATGGCCGGCCTGGTCGGGGTGGACCGCGCCGAGCTGCTGGGCCGATCGGCGTTCAGCTTCCACGAGCGCGGAGGCCCACAGCTCACCGACGAGCTGGTCGCGCGGCTCGCCGGCGGCGAGCCGTTCGAGGTTTCGACCGCGATGACCCATGACGGGGTCGTGGTGCCGATGTCGCTGGTGGTCTCGCCGATCCTCGCGGCGTCCGGTGACGTGGAGGCAGTGCTGACCTTCCTGACCGACCGGTCGGAGACCGTGGCGCTCGGCCGCGCAGAGGGCAGTCTGGCCGCGGTACTGGACGCGAGCCCGATGGCGGTGGTCGCCGTCGACCTGCACGGCATCGTCACGGCGTGGAACCGCGCGGCCGAGCGGGTCTTCGGCTGGAGCGCGGACGAGACCGTGGGCCGATTGCTGCCGTATCTCGACACCTCCGGCTGGGAGGGCACCGCGGAGCGTCGCGCGGGACTGATCGACGGGACCGCGGACCCGGACACCATGTACCCGATGCTCCGCAAGGACGGCTCCAGCATCACCTGCCAGGCATCGACGGGTGTCGAACGTGACGAGCACGGGCGGGCCGTCGGCTTTGTGACCCTGGCCACCGACCTGACCGAGTCGATGCGCCGTGACGAGTGGAGCACCCAGCTGCGCCGGGCGATCGACCACTCGGCCGAATCGATCCTGGTCACGGACCTCAAGGGCACCATCACGTACGTGAACCCGGCCGTCGAGGCGACCAGCGGCTACCGCGCCGACGAGCTCCTTGGACGCAACCCGAGGATCCTGGCGAGCGGCCTCACGTCGAAAGCGGCGTACGCGGAGATGTGGCGCCACCTCACCGCAGGGACCACGTGGCGGGGCGTGCTCGTGAACCGTCGCAAGGACGGCTCGCTGTACGAGGAGGAGGTCACCCTCTCGGCGGTACCCGGTGCGGACGGCCGGCCCTCAGCCTACGTGGGCGTCAAGCGCGACCTGACGCTCGAGCGGCGGCTCTCCGCGGGCCTCTCCGCGGAGCTCCTCGACCGGGCGGCGGTCGAGGAGGCGATGGGCCGGATCGAGGTCCGGGAGACGCCCGAGGCAACGGCGGGCGGGATCGTCGAGACGCTGATGGCATTCCCCGAGGTGGACGGCGCCTGGATCCTCTGGCTGCCGCGCGGCCGGGCCGCGTGCATCCCGCTGGCATCGCTGGTCACCTCGTTGCCGATCCACGTCGGCCGGCCGATCGACCCCACGATCGCGAGCTACGTCCGCGAGCGCGCCCAGTCGGGCGCGTGGGCCGACAACCACCGCGACGCCCGGGTGGACCGGCGGGTTGACGTGCCGGAGGTTGGGGACGGCTCGGTGGTGGCGGCGCCGATCCGGTACCGCGGCCACGTCTGCGCCGTCCTGCTGGCGACCGCGCGGGCGGCATCCGGCGATGCCTGGATCGCCCGTCACCTGCGGATCGTCTCGGAGCTGGCGGCCCACGTCGCCCCGCTGCTCGGACCGCAGCTCGAGGCCGCCGACCGCACCACGGCAACCGACGCCGGTCTGCGCGAGATCATCGACCGCCGCGGGTTCTCACCGGTCTTCCAGCCCGTCTGCGACCTCACGACGCGCCGGCCGGTTGGCTGGGAGGCGCTTTCGCGGTTCGATGACGGGACGCCGCCCCTTCAGCGGTTCATCGAGGCCCGCTCGCTGGGTCTCGGCGATGACCTGGAGCTGGCCACCGGCCGGCGCGCGGTGGAGGCATTCGCGGAGCTCGGACGGACGGGCTGGCTGAGCATCAACGTCTCGCCGTCCCTGGTCATGTCGGGCCGCGCAGGCCAGATCGTGGAGGGCCCGGTCAGGCAGATCGTCCTCGAGCTGACCGAGGCGACGTCGATCGACGATTGCGCGCGGCTGCGCGGGGCCATCGACCTGCTCGTGCCCCGGGTCCTGCTCGCGGTCGATGATCCCGGTGCCGGCTACGCCAGCTTCCGCCATGTGCTCGAGCTGCGACCCGACTTCGTCAAGCTCCCGCCCTCTTTCGTCCGGGGACTGGAGCTCGACCAGGGACGCCAGGCGCTGGTGGCGGGCATGGTCCACTACGCATCCGAGGCCGGGTCGCGGATCGTCGGCCTGGGCATCGAGAACGAGGCCGAGCGGCAGACGCTGGTCCGGCTTGGGATCCACCTGGGCCAGGGCTTCCTGCTCGGTTCCCCCAGCGCGACCGGGGACGTCGCCCGTCGTCCGTCGCGGGACACATCGGCGCCCTGGTCGCTGCGCGCGGTCCAGCCTGTGGACGACGCGGGCTCCGAGGCCGGCTGAGGCCCGTCTTCCGGCGCCACCCTGGGCCATTCGACGTACGCCGGCATCCGGCACCCGACGCTCGTGTTTCCCCTATGGACCCTGCATGCTTGCGGTGGCACGATACGGGTCCGCCTCCAGGAGGGATTGGAGGCGGTCGGCTGGGGAGAATCGATTGCGGGACGCGCGCGCAGGCGGCGGTTCGAGCAGGGAGGCACACGGTCCCGACGAGACGCTCGTCGTGGCCGCGAAGGTGCGCGTCCCAGCGACCGCAGCGCTTGCGCGTGAGCGGCTCGAGGCCCGGATGGGCGAGGCCTTCGACCGGCGGCTGACCGTCGTCATGGCGCCTGCCGGGTCTGGCAAGACCACGCTCCTCGCCCGCTTCGCCTCCACCTGCGGGGCGCCCGTCGCCTGGTATCGCGCCGAGTCGTGGGATGCCGACGAGCGCTCGTTCGTGCGCCATCTCGAGGTGGCGATCCGGGCTGCGATCCCCGAGGTCGAGGGTGGCTGGACCGTGATCGACGACGCGGTCCGCAGCCTTGCGTCGCTGCGCAGTGACCACGTCGCAGGCCCCGGTGTGCCGGAGCCGGTGGTGCTCGTGATCGACGACTTCCACACGCTCGAGGACACGCCTGCCGAGGCGGCGTTCGGCCGCCTGGTCGATCATGCGCCCGCCTGGCTCACGCTCGTGCTCGGAACCCGTGTGGCACCGGGCCTGCCGCTCTCCCGACTGCGCGTTGCAGGCGACCTGCTCGAGATCGAGACCGAGGACCTGCGCTTCCGTGCCTGGGAGGTGGAGCAGCTCTTCCGCGAGGTCTATCACGACCCCGTCCCGCCGGCCGACCTTGCGGTCCTGGCCCGCCGGACGGAGGGCTGGGCGGCAGGCCTGCAGCTCTTCCACCTGGCCGCGCGCGGACGCTCGACGGAGGAGCGCCGCCGCCTCCTCGGCGGTCCCGGTTCCAGCGGGCGCCTGCTGCGCGAATACCTCGCCCAGAACGTGATGGTCGGGCTGCCGCCCGAGCTGCGCTCGTTCCTGCTCGAGACCTGCGTCCTCGGCCGGCTGTCCGGGCCGCTGTGCGATCGCCTGCGGGGGGCCGCGGGCAGCGGCGCGCTGCTCGACGAGCTCGCCCGTCGCGGGATCTTCACGGTTCCGGTCGAGGATGGATCGGACGCCTACCGCTACCACGAGGTGCTGCGCGGCCACCTTGACCGGATGCTGGTCGAGGAGGTCGGCGAGGCGGAGGCCCGCCGGCAGCACGCACGGGCGGCCCTTCTGCTGGAGGACTCGGGCGCGCTCCCGGAGGCCTTGCGCGCCTACTCCCGGGCCGAGGAATGGGACGCGGTGACGCGCATGCTGGGCGGCCAGGGCGAGCACCTGGCGGCAGCGGCCGGGGCCCGCTGGATCGAGGAGCTGCCGCCGGCGATCGAGCGGCATGACCCGTGGGTGGCGCTGGCCGCCGCGCGCCGGGCGCGCAACGAGGGCCGCTGGACCGCTGCGCTGGCGGCGTATGCCCACGCCGAGGCGGCGTTCGGGCCGGCCCGGGCGGCCGAGGTGCCGCACGCGGAGCGGCAGGCGCTGGCCGCCTGGATGGACTCGACGACCGTGCCCCACGCCGATGCGCCCGGCCTGCTCCGGTCCGGCCTGGTCAGGGATCCGGGGGCCGCGGGCCGGGAGGCCGTCCGGCTTGGATCCGCGGCCGGCGAGGTGGTCCGCGGGCTGCTGGCGCTTGCGGCCGGCGAGGTGGCCGTCGCCCGGCGGATTCTCGTCCGGGCCGCGGAGGACGGCGAGGGCGGGGCGATGGCCATGGCCGCCGCCAGACTCGGCGCCGCGGTCGCCGGCGTGCTGGCAGGCGAGCCGTGGGACGGACGGGCATTCCAGGACGCGATCGATTCGGCCGAGCGCGGCGGCATCGCCTGGCTGGCACGGCTGGGTCGCGGACTCGAGCGCCGCCTCGGTCCGGCGGGGCCGGTGACCGCCGCTGCGCGGGAGCTCGCGCCGGACGGATCGCTTGTCGATGCCTCCGGGCGGCTCCGTGACGGCGAGGAGCGCTGGTCCTCCGCGCTGCTCGACCTCGCCGCGGCGTGGTCGCCGGCGGGGGATGCGGAGACGGCGCTTGCTGCTGCGGAGGCAGCCACCGCTGCCTTCCGGGCGTTGGGTGCCGGCGCGCTGGAGGCCATCGCCCGGTCGCTCGAGGCGCTTGCGTCGGCGCATCTCGGGCTCCCGGACGCGCAGGAGCTTGCCGTCTCGGCTGGGGGCTTCGGCCGGAGCGCCGGCACGGCCGGGGCGCGGAGCATCGCGCATGCGGCGCTCGCCGAGTCTGATCCCCGGGTGCCGCCCGAGCCGGCGGCGCAGGGTGGCATGAGGCTGCCCGCGTGGGCTCATTGGCTGAGCGCCGGCGCCGGTGTTGCGGGCCGGAGTCATGCGGCTGCCGGGGACGGCCATGCTGGTGGCGGTGCGCCTGCGCCTGCTGCGGAAGGAGCCACCGGGCCCGCCGGGCTGCACGTCCGCCTCCTTGGCGGCTGCAGTCTCGAGATCGATGGCCGCCGGCTTTCGCTCGATGGCGCGAAGCCCCGGGTCCGTTCCCTGTTCCGCCTCCTGGCCCTCCACGTCGGGGCGCCGGTGCATCGCGAGGTCATCGCGGATGCACTCTGGCCGGATGCGGACGGCGATGCCGCGGCAAGGAGCCTCCACGTGGCCCTCTCCGCGCTGCGGCGCGGGCTCGATGAGGCGCTCCCGCCGGACGGCAGCCGTCTCCTCGTCCGCGAGGGTGACGCCTACCGGCTCGATGTCGCGGCCGATGCCGTGGACCTCGGTCGATTCGATCTCGCACTGGGCGCAGGACGTGCTGCCCGGGCCCGGGGTGAGACATCGGCCGGGGCATTCGGACGGGCCGTGGACCTCTACGCGGGCGATGTCCTGCCCGAGGAGGGTTCGGCGGCGTGGGTTGCGGAGCGGCGTGCGCAGTACCGTGCCCGGGCGGTCGAGGCGGCCGAGGGTCTGGCCGCGGACGCCCTCCTGGCCGGTGACACCGCGACCGCGATCCGCGCCTGCCGTTTCGGGCTTGAGATCGACCGCTGCCAGGACTCCCTGTGGCGGATGCTGATAAGCGCGCGCGAGCGGGCAGGGGAGGCCGGCGCGGCGTCACGTGACCGGCGCGAGTACGCCCTGGTGCTCGAAGCGCTCGGCGTCACCGGTGGCGCAACCGGACTCGGCGTCCACCGATAGTCGCCCCTGCCCGGGCTCGTCGGTAGTCGCGCCCACCCGGACCTGCGTTCTCCGGCCGCCTGCGTCGCTTGGCTGCGTGGTCGGCTGGGCTGCGCTGCGCTCCGGCCGACGGCTGGCCTGGACCGTCAGCCCTTCTTGAAGAACTCGATCTCCGAGATGGAGATCGGCGCCGACTCCGGGCCGTTGGTGGCCAGGATCCGGATCGTGAGCGAGTCGATCTTGCCCGCGGTGACGCTGGTGAAGGTCTGGGCGTCCTTGACATCCTGGACATCGATCGTGATCGACGTCCCGTCCGCGAAGTCGAAGGCGAGCTTCGACGGTCGCCGCAGGTCCGTGAACGTGTCCGCGGATCCCGGATGCACGATCACGGCACCAAGGTCGAAGGTCTCCTTGAATTTCACGGTGAACGTCGAGACCTTGTCGTTGCCCTGCCAGTCGGTGTTGGTGAAGGTGTCGAACATCTGCTTGACGGGGTGGCCGTCAACCTCGCTGCTCGCGGTCACCTCGGTGGGCCGGATCGGATCGAGCTTGGGGTTCACGAAGCGCTGGATCTTGTCCACGATGCCCGGGATACCGCCGCTGACGAAGCTGTTGACGGTGCCCTGGACCGACGGGATCGCCAGGTAGCCGACCAGGCCGAGGCCGACGAGCGCCGCGAGGACCGTCCGGACCAGGCCGAGCCCGGTGAACGCGCCCTTGAGGAGCCCGCCCCCCTTCTTCTTGGAGCCGGCCTCCATGGAGCCGATCCGCTCGCCGGCGGTGTACTGCTTCGCCTTCTTGCCACCGCCGAAGATCCTTCGCCACCACGGGAGCTTCGTTGCCTCGACCGTGCGTGCCTCCGCGAGGCTGGCGCCACACCGCCGGCAGAACTTGCGAGCCGGGTCGTTGGGCTCGCCGCACGAGCCGCAGATCCGGTCGCCCACCTGGGCGACCCGCTGCTCTGCCGTCGCGGCAGGCTTGGGCTTGGGGGCGACCGCGGCCGTCGGCTGGCGCGCGGCCGGCTGTTCACCCGCAGCTTCGGGCTTGCGCGCGGCCGGCTGGACAGCCGCGGGTTGCGCGGCGGCCGGTTGGGGGATCAGCGGTGCCACCGGTACTGGCTGCGCCGGCTGCGCGGCGGTCGGCTGGCCCCAGGTGGTCGTCGGCGCGACCGGGGCCGCTTGGGTCGCAGGG
>JBAXFC010000004.1:0-27417 GCA_037140135.1 Chloroflexota bacterium | reverse complement strand
AGAAGACGTCGAAGTCCTCGATCTCGAAGCGGAGCTGCTGGGTGCCCAGCTTGATGAGCAGGCCGGAAACGGTGTCGAGCAGGCCGCGCACCACCACGCCGGAGACCACGTTGAAGATGCCGCCGATGATGCCGCCGGCCTCGGGGATGAGGCCGAGGATCATGGTGGCGCCCTGGCGCAGCACGGCGTTGATCTCGACGGCCAGCTTCACGTTCACCAGCGACGCCAGCATATTCAAGGCCGGCGTGACCACCGCGACGGTGGCGGTGCCGGCGGCGTGGAGGATGCCCTGCACGCCGCGACACACCTTGGCGATGGCTTCTTCGTCCCGCACCTGGCCGCCGGGCTTCCATTCGGTGCGCTTGGCCTTGGCGAGCTTCACCGCGTTGCAGACCTTGAGGATCTCCTCGCGGCTCTTGCCCGAGGGCAGGGCGGCGGCGCGCGCGATCTGCCCGTTGGCGAAGTCGACGAGGGCGGCGCGGAACTCCGGCGTATTCGCCGGTGGGAGCTTGGCGCCCGCCGCCTGCAGCGCCGCCGCGCGTGCCTTGAGCACTTCCGGATCGCCGGTCATGGCCGCGCTCATGTCCTGCATGGAGTCCATGGCGGTGGTCATGGCGCCGGCCGCGTTGCTCAGCCCGTTCACCACGTCCTTGACCACCGCCTTCATGGTCGGCGCACCCGGGACCGGCTCGAGCCGGTCCGGCCGGATCTCAAGCTGCCGACGGATCACTTCCCCGGTCGTGCCCACGCACCGCGCCTCCTGTCAGATCAGCCTACCCCCGGCAGCCCGCGCGCCACGGATCGTCCACCGTTCGCCATCACCAAGGTCCTACGATGAGGGTCAGCACCTTCTCCCCGGGAGGCCCGGCACCGCGCCCCGCACCGGCCCCGATGGCAACGCGAGCACACAGGAGCCACGGATGACCGAGCTTCCCTCCCACGCACGGGTCGTGATCGTGGGCGCCGGCATTGTCGGCAACGCCCTGGCGTGGCACCTCGCCCGCCTCGGCTGGCGCGACATCGTCCAGGTGGACAAGGGTCCGCTCCCCAACCCGGGCGGCTCCACCGGTCACGCCTCGTCCTTCACGTTCTGCGTGGACCACTCCCGCCAGACGTCGCGCTGGTCGATCGAGAGCATCCGCGAGTTCGAGGAGATGGGCGCCTTCACGCGCACCGGCGGCATCGAGATCGCGCGGACCCCGGAGCGCATGCACGAGCTGTACCGCCGCCTCGCCCTGGCCCATTCCTATGACATCGAGTCCTACGTCCTGACCCCCGCCGAGGTTGGCGAGCTGGTGCCGTACATGGACGTGACGAAGATCCTCGGTGGCTTCAGCACTCCAGCCTGTGGCGTCGTGGACCCGGTGCACGCCGGGACGCTGTACCGCGAGAAGGCGATGGAGATCGGCGCGCTCCACAGCTTCGCCAACACGGAGGTGACCGGGCTCGACGTCGAGAACGGCCGGATCACCGGCGTCCAGACGACCCGCGGGCACATCGTGGCGGACTGCGTGGTCGTCTGCGGCGGCGTCTGGAGCCGCCAGGTTGCGGCCATGGCCGGCGCCACGATCCCGCTCGCTCCCGCCGTCCACCAGATGGTGGACATCGGCCCGGTGCCGGAGTTCGAGGCGCTCGACAACCCGCTCGCGTACCCCGTCGTGCGTGACATGGACGCCAAGATGTACGCGCGCCAGAGCGGCTCCGACCTCGAGATCGGCTCCTACGCCCACGAGGTGATCGTCGTCCAGCCGGAGGACATCCCGTCCAACGCCGAGGCGAAGCTCACCCCCACGGAGCTCCCGTTCACCCCCGAGCATTTCGATCCGTACGTGGAGACCGTGCTCGAGCTCTACCCGGCGATCGTCGGCAACGAGAGCGTGGGCATCAAGCACGCGATCAACGGCCTGATGTCGTTCGTCCCGGACGGCATGTCCCTCGTGGGCGAGACGCCCGAGGTCAGGGGCCTCTGGTGCTGCTCCGCGATCTGGATCAAGGAAGCGCCGTCGATCGTCAAGATGCTCGCCGAGTGGATGACCGACGGGAAGCCCGTCATGGACCCGGCCTCGGTCAACATCGCGCGCTTCTACGACACCCAGAAGACCCGGTTCCACGTGGAGAACCGGATCGCCGAGCTGTTCCCCAAGTTCTACGGGATCGTCCATCCCTTCGAGCAGTGGGCCACCGACCGGAACGTCCGCCTCGGCGCCGCGCACGACCGGCACGTCGCGTTGGGCGGCTCGTTCATCGAGATCTCCGGCTGGGAGCGGCCCAACTGGTACGAGTCCAACCGGCCGCTGCTCGAGGAGTTCGGCGACCGGGTCATGGACCGGACCCACGAGTGGGACAGCCGCTGGTGGAGCCCCATCGTCAACGCCGAGCACCTCGCCCTGCGCGAGCGGGTGGGCCTGGTCGAGAACCCGGCCTTCGCCGAGTGGGACATCTCGGGCCCGGGTGCGGTGGCCTGGCTGCAGCGTATGGTCGTGGGCCAGGTCGACGTGGCCGTCGGCAAGTGCGTCTACACGCAGCTGCTCAACGAGGCCGGCGGCATCAAGGCCGACGTCACCGTCCTTCGCCTGGGCGAATCGCTGTTCCGGGTGGTGGACGCGGGCTTCGCCGGCCGCTCGGACATGAAGTGGCTGACCGACCACCTGCCCGACGACGGGTCGGTCAACTTCGCGGACGTCACGACGTCCTGGTCGATGCTGGGGCTCTGGGGCCCGCTCGCCCGCGAGGTGCTCCGGACGGTCACCCATGACGACGTCTCGAACGTCGGGATCCCGTACAGCTCGTGCGCCTGGATCGACATCGAGTCGGTCCGCGTGCTGGCCGTCCGCATCAGCTACGTCGGCGAGCTGGGCTGGGAGCTCCACGTTCCGTTCGAGCAGGGCGCGCACCTGTGGGACGTCCTGATGGCGGCGGGCAAGCCGTCCGGCATCGCGCCCGTGGGCCTCGCCGCCTACGGCGGGACGCTCCGCGTGGAGAAGTCCTACCGCCTGATGAGCGCGGAGCTCGAGCTCGACCGGAACCTCGTCGAAGCGGGGCTCGCGAAGCCCAGGGTCAAGGACGCGGACTTCATCGGCAAGGCGGCGTACCTCGCGCAGCGCGAGGCCGGACCCGCGAACGTGCTGTGCACCCTGGGCGTGGACGACAACACGTCCAAGTCCGGCCAGAAGCGGTACATGCTGGGCCGCGAGCCGATCTGCAAGCCGGACGGCACGGTGCTCGCGGACCGCGACGGGCGCCGCTCGTTCGTGACGACGGCGGCGGCCGGCCCCTCGGTGGGCAGGCACCTGCTCATGGCATACCTCCCGGTCGAGGAGGCCATGGTGGGGAACACGCTCGCGGTGGAGTACATCGGCGAGCTGTACCCGGTGACCGTCATGGCAGCGGGGCCGGCGGCCGTGTTCGACCCCGAGAATGCGCGAATGCGCCGCTGACCGGCACCGGTCAACCGGCGGCGCAGGCCGCGAACCCGCCCCGCATACTCCCGAACATGGGTGAACGACGGGCACTTCCGGGCGGGGCGGCAGGTGATGGTGCCTCCGGGCCGGCGTCGCGGGCGCCCCGCGTCCAATCGATCGACCGGGCCTTCGCCATCCTCGAGGCACTGGGCGACGGACCGCTCGGCGTCAGCGAGATCGCCCGCCGTGTCGGCCTGCCCAAGTCGTCCACGGCCCGCATCCTGGGCGCCCTGCGGGACCAGAAGGCCGTGGAGCAGATGGCCGACGGGAAGTACCACGTCGGCCCGCGCCTGCGCCGGCTTGCCCGCGGCCTCCAGCCCGCCCAGCGCCTGGTCACGGTTGCGCGACCGTTCCTGGTCGAGCTGGCAGAGACCTCTGGGGAGACCGCGATGATCGGCCTTCCGGACGGGCATCACACGCTGTTCATCGAGCAGGTCGAAGCCCGCCACGAGATCAGGATCCGCGACTGGACCGGAGCCCGCGTCCCGATGCATCAGACCGCGGGCGGGCAGGTCCTGCTCACCAGCCTCGATGACGTCGAGCTGGCGGCATATGTCGCAGAAGGCCTCGAGCAGGCCACGCTGGCGACGATCACGGATCGCAACGTCCTGCGGGTACGGCTGCGCACTGTGGTCGAGGCCGGCTATGCCTGGGTTGCAGGCGAAGCGCACGAGGGCGTCACCTCGGTGGCAGCCGGAGTGGCCGACGAGAGCGGTCGCCTCGTGTGCTGCCTGAGCCTCCACGGACCGTCGTTCCGCTTCCCGCCGGCGGGCCAGAAGGCGGCCATCGGCCGGATGATCAGCGAGGCCGCCACGCGCATGTCCGCAGTGCTGCGAGGCGAGTCCTGAGTCACGCCTGGGCCCGCCCAGCGCGGGTGCCGGCAGTCGACGACGTTCCGCTATTCGGAACGATGGGACGCTCTCGGGTCTTCCCGGCGCAACCGCAGGCCGGTGCCGAACGTGGACGCCCTCGAAATCAAGGATCGCGAGGCCCACTGCGCCGCCCATCCCGTGCACAGAATTCCGAGACGCTGAGCGCCCGGCCAGACCGGGTCTCCGTGCGAGCTGCCTGGAGAGGGACCCATGAGCGCACTGCCGAGCCACGCACGTGTGGTGATCGTCGGCGCCGGCATCGCCGGCAACGGCCTGGCCTACCACCTCGCCCGCCTCGGCTGGCGGGACATCGTCCAGGTGGACAAGGGCCCACTGCCCAACCCGGGCGGCTCCACCGGCCACGCCTCGTCCTTCACCTTCCCGGTCGAGTACTCGCGCCAGATGGCCGAGTGGTGCATGGACGGCATTCAGCAGTTCACCGACATGGGCACGTTCACCCAGTGCGGTGGCATCGAGATCGCCCGCACCGAGGAGCGGATGCACGAGCTCCGCCGGCGTCTCTCTGCCGCCCATGCCTATGGCATCGACGCCGAGATGCTGGATCCCGCGGGCGTCAAGCGCCTGATGCCGTTCCTCGACGACACCAAGATCCTCGGTGGCTTCCACACGCCCGCGGTCGGCGTCGTGGACCCGCTGCACGCGGGCACGATCTGGCGGGAGCGGTCCTTCGAGATGGGCGCCCTGGCGAGCTTCGCCAACACCGAGGTCCTGGGCGTGGACGTCGTGAACGGCCGGGTGGCCGGGATCACCACCACCCGCGGCCACATCACCAGCGACCTGATCGTGGTCGCCGGCGGCTGCTGGAGCCAGAAGGTCGCCAGGATGGCGGGGGCGAACATTCCGCTCACGCCGGCCGTCCACCAGATGATCGACGTCGGCCCGGTGCCCGAGTTCGAGGGCCTGCCGGCGCTGGCGTTCCCGGTCATCCGCGACATGGACGCGCGCAGGTACGAGCGCCACGCGGGCGGCGACCTCGAGATCGGCTCCTACGCCCATCGATCGATCCTCGTCCCGGTGGAGGACATCCCGTCCAACGAGCGCGCCCTGCTCTCGCCGACGGAGCTGCCGTTCACCCCGGAGGACTTCGACGAGCACATGGAGAAGGCCCTCGAGCTCTACCCGGCGATCGTCGGCAACGAGAAGGTGGGCATCAAGCACGCGATCAACGGCCTGATCTCGCTCACCGCGGACGGCATGCCGCTCATCGGCGAGACCCCCGAGGTGAAGGGCCTCATCGCCTGCTCCGCGATGTGGATCAAGGAGGCGCCGAGCCTCACCCGGATGCTGGCCGAGTGGATGACCGACGGCAAGCCCGAGATGGATCCCGCGAGCTCGAACATCGCGCGGTTCTACGACACCCAGAAGACCCCGTACCACTACGAGCACCGTGGCGCCGAGTGGTTCCCCAAGTTCTACGGCATCGTCCACCCCGGCGAGCAGTGGGACACCGACCGCAACGTGCGCCTGGGTGCCGCACACGCCCGCCATGCAGCGCTCGGCGCCGAGTTCGTCGAGATCGCCGGCTGGGAGCGCCCGGCCTGGTACACGAGCAACGAGCCCCTGCTCGCCAAGTACGCGGACCGGATCATGGACCGGCCGTTCGAGTGGGACAGCCGCTGGTGGAGCCCCATCGCCAACGCGGAGCATCTCGCGCTGCGCGAGAGCGTCGGCCTGATCGAGAACCCGGCATTCGCCGAGTGGGACGTCTCGGGGCCTGGCGCCCTCGCCTGGCTCCAGCACATGGCCGTCGGCCAGCTGGACGTGCCCGTGGGCAGGATGGTCTACACGCAGCTGCTCAACGAGGCCGGCGGCATCCGCGCCGACATCGTCGTCATGCGGCTCGGCCACGACCTCTTCCGGGTGGTGGATGCGGGCTTCGCCGGCCACGCGGACGGGAAGTGGATGACCGACCACCTCCCCGAGGACGGCTCCGTCAACTTCGCGGACGTCACCACCTCCTGGTCGATGATCGCGATCTGGGGTCCGCGCGCCCGCGATGTGGTCGCGACGGTCACCACGGACGACGTCTCCAACGAGGCCCTGCCCTTCGGCAGCTGCGTGCCGATCGACATCAAGTCGGTCCGGGTCATCGCGAACCGCATCAGCTACGCCGGCGAGCTGGGCTGGGAGCTCCACGTCCCGTTCGAGCAGGGCGCGCACCTGTGGGACATCCTCATGGAGGCCGGGCAGCCGTTCGACATCGTCCCCGTGGGGCTCGCCGCGTACGGCGGCAGCCTGCGCGTGGAGAAGGGCTATCGCCTGATGGGCAACGAGCTCGAGCTCGACCGGAGCCTGGTCGAGGCGGGCATGGCGCGCCCCAGGGTCAAGGCAGTCGACTTCATCGGCAAGGCCGCGTACCTCGCGCAGCGCGAGGCGGGCCCGGCCAACCTCCTGTGCACGCTGGCGGTTGAGGACAACACCTCCGCCTCGGGCGTCAAGCGGTACATGCTGGGCAAGGAGCCCATCTGCAAGCCCGACGGCACGGTGCTCCAGGATCGCAACGGGCGTCGCTCGTTCGTGACCACGGCGGCAACCGGCGTGTCGGTCGGCAAGCACCTGCTCATGGCGTACCTGCCGATCGATGAGGCGGTCATGGGCAACCGGCTGGCCGTCGAGTACATCGGCGAGCTGTACCCTGTGACAGTCGCGGCCGTCGGCGCGTCGGCGGTGTTCGATCCGGAGAACCTGCGGCTGAAGGGCTGACGGCCGCCAGCAGCCAGCCAGCGAGGTCCGGGTCCAGCAACGACCTGGACCTCGCCCGATTCCAGTGCGGAGTGGGACCATGAAGATCACCGCAGTCCGGCTCACGCCGGTCAACATCCCGATGGACGTGCCGTACTTCTGGAGCGGCGGTCTCTACACGGGAACCACGAAGGTGGTGATCGAGGTGGAGACCGACGAGGGCCTCATCGGGCTGGGCGAGGCTCCATCGGACGAGCTGCTGCCCACGCTCCGGAGGATGGGCGACCGGATCATCGGCCTCGACCCGCTCGACATCGCCGACCTCGAAGGACGATGCGTGCCGCCCTGGCAGATCGTCCAGAACACCGACGGCAACGGCGTCGTGCGTGCCTTCGGCGCCATCGAGATCGCGCTCTGGGACCTGCGCGGCAAGGCCTGGGGCCAGCCGCTGTACCAGCTGCTGGGCGGGGCCGTACGCAAGGACATCCCGTTCACCGAGTACTTCTCGTACCGCTCCTCACTCGACGGCTCCGAGACCAGGGTGTCCGCCGACTACATCGTCGACTACTGCCTCCAGATGCGGGAGGACCACGGCTCGACGTACTTCGAGGGCAAGCTCACCCTCGGCGACCCGGACCTCGAGATCGAGACGGTGCGCCGGCTGCGGGAGGCGCTGGGCCCCAAGGCGATGATCCGCCTCGACTCCAACATGGCCTGGTCGGTGCCGACCGCGATCCGGATCCTGCGCGAGATCGAGCCCTACGACATTCGCAACTACGAGGACCCGGTTGGGACCTTCGAGGAGATGGCGATCCTGCGCCGCCATTCCTCGATCCCGTTCTCGTCCCACGTGCCGGACATCCGCCGCGCCGTCGCGCTCGGGGTGCCGGACACCATCGTCGTCAACTTCGCGGTCCTCGGCGGGATCGGGCGCTCCTTGCGGTTCATCGGCGCCTGTGAGGCGATGGGCGTTGGCTTCTGGTGCTACAGCGGCGATGCCGGCATCTGCACCGCGGCCTACCTGCACATGGTCGCAGCGATGCCCTACCTCACGGAGCCCAGCCAGTCGCTGTTCCGCTGGCAGGTTGGCGATGTCATCGTGGACGGACCGTTCCGGCAGACCAACAACGTCGTCCGCGTGCCCGAAGGGCTGGGCCTCGGCGTGGAGCTGGACCGCGAGGCCCTGGCGCGCTGGCACCAGCACTACGTTGACCACGGACCGATGAACCACTTCCTGGACCCGCACAGCGACGGCCACTACCGGCGGCTGCCGCTGGGTTGACCGACGGGCTCTCGCTGTGGGCGGGGGCCCTCGCCAGGTCGACCGCGCGGTCATGCGCCCCCGCCCCGCGGCGACCGCCCCGGTGAGGAGCCCGTCCGCACGGGTGGGGCATGGGGAGCCACGATTCCGACCGCCCTCGGCCGTTTCGGGCTTCGGGTGCCCCACGCGTGCAACGGGCAGCCGGCCGAACGCGGAGGCGCGGCGAGTCTCGCGGGCTACCGGGCCTGGCGAACGCTCGCCGACACGCGAGCGGCCGCGGCCACCACGAGCCCGGCGATCCGCGCCGGGGCCCCGGCATCATCGGGGTCGGGGAACCGGTACGACGGGCCATGGACGTGGATCGCCGCCACGACCTCGCCGGAGTCATCGGCCACCGCGGCCGAGACCGATGTGATCCCCTCGGCAACCTCGTCACGCGTCCACGCGTACCCGTCCAGGCGTGCGCGCGCGATCCGCTCCCGGATCCTGGCCGGATCCACGATCGTCGCAGGCGTCATCCGCTCCAGCGGCAGGGCCAGGAACCGCTCCACCTCGTCGGGCCGGCGGTGGGCAAGGAAGACGATCCCCGCGGACACCGCGTGCATCGGGAGCCGGGTCCCGGTCCAATCACGGATCCCAACCGGGTTGGAGCTGTCCTCCTGGTCCACGTAGTGGACGTCGAAGCCGTCGGGGATCCCGAGGCCGGCCGCCTCACCCACCGTCTCCGCGAGGATCACGAGCTGCGGCCGGGCCAGGGCGATGAGGTTCCGCGACGGCCGCACGCCCGCGGCCAGGGTCACCAGCCGGCCGCCGATCCGGTAGTCCGTGCCGTCAGCCAGCTGCTCCACGGCCCCCTCGGCGACGAGTGCCGCCAGCAGCCGGGCGACCGTGCTCTTGGGCAGCCCCACCCGGTCCGCGACACCGGTCACGCCAAGCGGTCCGTCGCCGAGCGCGGAGAGCACATCGAAGGCACGTTCGATGGATTGGACTCTGGACACGAGACTCCCATTGGACTACGCTTCGCGCACCATTTGTTCCATCATACGGAATTGTTCCACGATGTGGAACAACGAACTTGCGGTGGAGCACACAGCGATCGACTCCCCCGCCGGCGGACCGTCCCGCCACCGGCCGGGCGCCCGGGCCTTCAAAGGAGGGGCCGACCCATGACCGACGAGCAGGAGCTCGACCTCGCGAGCCTGTCCGACGAAGAGCTCGTCGAGCAGATGCACAACGACCTCTACGACGGCCTTGCGGACGAGATCACCGCGGGCACCAACATCTTCCTCGGCCGCGGCTGGACCCCCAGCCGGGTCCTCAGCGAGGCGCTGGTCGAGGGGATGCGCATCGTCGGCGTGGACTTCCGCGACGGCATCCTGTTCGTGCCCGAGGTGCTCCTCGCCGCCAACGCGATGAAGAAGGGCATGGCCATCCTCCGGCCGCTGCTCGCCGAGACCGGCGCCAAGCCGGTGGGCAAGGTCGTCATCGGCACCGTCAAGGGCGACATCCACGACATCGGCAAGAACCTCGTCGGGATGATGCTCGAGGGCGCGGGCTTCGAGGTCATCGACCTCGGCATCAACACCGACGCCGACAAGTTCCTCGCCGCGCTCGAGGAGCACCAGCCCAACATCCTGGGGATGTCGGCGCTGCTGACCACGACGATGCCGTACATGAAGACCGTCATCGAGACGCTCAAGGAGCGCGGCCTGCGCGACAAGTACATCGTGATGGTCGGCGGGGCACCCCTCAACGAGGACTTCGCCCGGGCCATCGGCGCCGACGCGTACTGCCGCGACGCAGCGGTCGCCGCTGAGACGGCCACCCGCCTCGTCGCCTGATCTCCGGTCCACGAGGGCCCGGCTGACCCGCCGGGCCCTGACCGTCTCCCCGAGCCGGCGCCGTCCCCGCGCCAGCGGCCCTTGCCCTCTGGAGGCCCGAGCCTTGGCCCACACCATCATCTCGTCGATGACCCGCGAGGTCGTGATCGGCGATGACCGGCCGTTCGTGATCATCGGCGAGCGCATCAACCCCACCGGCCGCAAGGTCCTCGCCGCCGAGATGGCCGCAGGGGACTTCAGCCGCGTCGAGTCCGACGTGTTCGCGCAGGTCGCCGCGGGCGCCCACATGCTCGACGTGAACGCCGGCATCCCGCTCGCGGACGAGCCCGCGATCCTCGCGCGGACCATCCAGCTGGTCCAGTCGCTGACGGACCTGCCGCTCTCGATCGACTCCTCGATCGTCGAAGCGCTCGAGGCGGGCCTCGCGGTCTACCAGGGCAAGGCGCTGGTGAACTCGGTCACCGGCGAGGATGAGCGCCTCGAGCGCGTCCTGCCGCTGATCAAGAAGTACGGCGCGGCCGTGGTGGCCATCTCCAACGACGAGACCGGGATCTCGATGGACCCCGACGTCCGCTACGCGGTCGCGAAGAAGATCGTCGAGCGGGCGGCGGACTACGGCATCCCCAAGGACGACATCGTCGTCGATCCGCTCGTGATGCCGATCGGCGCCGTCTCCACGGCCGGCCGGGGCGTCTTCCGCCTCCTCGCCCGCCTGCGCGACGAGCTGGGCGTCAACACCACCTGCGGCGCGTCCAACGTCAGCTTCGGCCTGCCGAACCGCGAGGGCGTCAACGCCGCGTTCCTCGCGATGGCGATCTCCAACGGCCTCACCTCCGCGATCACGAATCCGATCGCCGAGGGTGTCAAGCACGCCGTGATGGCCTCGGACGTGCTCCTCGGCAACGACCAGGACGCGGCCCGCTGGATCCGCCAGTTCCGCATCGCTCCGCCGGACGGCGAAGAGGGCGGCCGCCGCGTGAACCGGCGCCGCGCCGCCGCAGGCTGAGGCACAGCCCATGACCGGACAGGGCGACGACGCCCTGGTCGTCTTCACGCCATCGGGGAGGCGCGGCCACTTCCCCACGGGCACCGTGGTCCTCGAGGCCGCGCGCTCGCTGGGCGTGGACATCGATTCTGTCTGTGGCACGCGCGGCATCTGCGGCCGGTGCCAGGTGGTCCAGGCGACGGGCGAGTTCCCCAAGCACGGCATCACCTCGGATCCGGCCAACCTGTCCGGGACGTCGGCCAAGGAGCTCGAGTACGCGGAACGCAAGGGGCTCGCCGAGGGCCGACGCCTGGCGTGCTCGATCACGGTCGAGGGCGACATCGTCATCGACGTCCCGGCCGAGAGCCAGGTCCACCGCCAGGTGGTGCGCAAGGCGCTGGACCTGCGCCAGTTCGTCGTCGATCCGGTCCTGACCCTGCGCTACGTGGAGGTCGCGCCACCGGACATGGCCGTGCCGTCCGGCGAGGCGGAGCGGCTGCTCAAGGCGCTCGAGACCGAGTGGGGGCTCACGGGCCTGCGCCTGGATCTCGCGGTCCTGCGCGAGCTGCCGGCCATCCTGCGGGCCGGCAGGTATGCGCTGACCGTCGCGATCCGCGACGACGGCGGGGCCGGCGAGGTCGTGGCCGCGTGGCCGGGCCTCAAGGAGTCCATCTACGGGATCGCGGTGGACATCGGCTCCACGACGATCGCAGGCCACATCGCGGACCTGGGCACAGGCGAGGTCAAAGCGTCGTCCGGCGCCATGAACCCCCAGATCCGGTACGGCGAGGACCTGATGAGCCGGGTCTCCTACGCCATGATCCACGACGACGGAGCGGCCACGATGACGGCCGCCGTCCGCGAGGCGCTCGACGACCTCGTGACGGGGCTGCTGACGCAGGCGGGGGTCGCGCGCGAGGATGTGCTCGACGTCGTGCTCGTCGGCAACCCGATCATGCACCACCTGGTGCTGGGCATCGACCCCGTGCCCCTTGGTGGTGCGCCCTTCGCGCTCGCCACCGACGCGGCGGTCCACACGCGGGCCTCGGAGATCGGCCTGCACCTGCGGCCCGGCGTCCGGGTCTACGTCCTGCCCTGCATCGCGGGCCACGTGGGCGCCGACACCGCGGGCGTCATCCTGTCCGACGAGCCGCACCTCGCCGACAGGATCCGCCTGATCGTGGACGTGGGCACCAACGCGGAGATCGTCCTGGGCAACAAGGACCGCCTCCTCGCCGCCTCCTCGCCCACCGGGCCCGCCTTCGAGGGCGCCCAGATCAGCAGCGGACAGCGGGCGGCACCCGGTGCCATCGAGCGGGTCCGGATCGACCCCGTCACCCTCGAGCCGCGGTTCAAGGTGATCGGCTCGGAGCGCTGGTCCGACGAGGCGGGTTTCGCGCGCGTGCTCGCGGGGACCGGCGTGACCGGCATCTGCGGCTCCGGGATCATCGAAGCCGTGGCCGAGCTGTTCCTCTCCGGGATCATGACCACGGACGGCGTGATCGACGGTGAGCTCGCGGCGCGCTCGTCGCGCATCGAGGCCTCCGGCCGCACCTTCGCCTACGTCCTCCACGAGGGCTCGCCGCGGATCCTCGTCACCCAGGAGGACGTCCGCGCCATCCAGCTCGCGAAGGCCGCGCTGTACGCCGGCGCGCGGCTGCTGATGGACCACCTCGGCGTGGAGACCGTGGACGAGGTGCGCCTCGCGGGCGCCTTCGGCTCCCACATCGACACCAGGCACGCCATGGTCCTCGGCCTCGTCCCCGACTGCGACCTCGCGCACGTGCGTTCCATCGGCAACGCGGCCGGGACCGGCGCGCTCATCGCCCTCCTGTCCAAGGCCTCGCGCGCCGAGATCGAGGGCGTCGTGCGGCGCGTCGAGAAGATCGAGACCGCCGTGGAGCCCAGGTTCCAGGAGCACTTCGTGGAGGCGCTCGCGATCCCCCACAAGACCGCGCCGTCCACACACCTCGCGGCCGCGGTGGACCTGCCGGCGCCGCGCATCGCCGTGACCGCAGGGCGCGAGGGCGGCCGCCGGCGCGTCGCCCGCCAGACCTCCGACTGACCCGGCACCCAACCCCGATCACCCGGCACCCGATACCCCACCGGACCCAGACCCGCCGCACACCCAGAGGAGCCGCAGATGACCGAAGAGACCACCCATCGCCGGTCCGGCGGGCGCGCCGCGCGCCAGGCGGCCCGGGCACACGCCCACGCGCAGACGGTGCCGTTCCTGACCCGCAAGCTCGCGCCGTTCGAGGTCCTCTCCGAGGAGGGGCTCGCGACGATCGAGGCGAACGCGGACACCCTGCTCGCGGAGGTGGGCCTGGAGTTCCTCGACGACCACGCCCTCGCCACCTTCCGCGAGGCCGGCGCCGACGTCACCGGGACCCGCGTCCGCTTCCCCAGGGGGATGTGCCGCCAGATCGTGCAGGCCTCCGCCCCGCGCCAGTTCACGCAGTACGCGCGCAACCCCGAGCGCAATGTCCAGATCGGCGGGGACGCGACCGTCTTCGCACCTGCCTACGGCTCGCCGTTCGTGCGCGATCTCGACGGCGGCCGCCGCTACGGCACGATCGAGGACTTCCGCAACTTCGTGAAGCTGGCCTACAGCCACCCGCACATGCACCACTCGGGCGGCACGGTCTGCGAGCCGGTCAACCTGCCGGTGAACAAGCGCCACTTCGACATGGTGGAAGCGCACCTGCGGTATTCCGACAAGGCGTTCATGGGCTCGGTGACGCGCCCGGACCGCGCGCAGGACACCGTGGACATGGCGCGGATCGTGTTCGGCGCCGGGTTCATGGAGGACCATCCGGTCATCCTCTCGCTGTGCAACGCCAACTCGCCGCTGGTCTGGGACTCGCTGATGCTGGGCGCCGCCCGCACGTACGCGGAGGCCAACCAGGCCGTCCTGCTGACCCCGTTCATCCTCGCGGGCGCGATGGCCCCGGTCACTGCGGCCGCCACCGTCACCCAGACCCTCGCCGAGGCGCTGGGCGGCATGGCGTACGTGCAGCTGGTCCGCCCCGGCGCACCGGTGGTGTTCGGATCGTTCGCCTCGTCGATCTCGATGCAGTCGGGCGCACCGACGTTCGGCACGCCGGAACCCGCCCTCGTCCTGTACGCGATGGCGGCCCTGGCCCGGCGCCTGGGCGTCCCGTTCCGTTCCGGCGGCTCGCTCTGCGGCTCCAAGATCCCCGACGCGCAGGCGGCGTACGAGTCGGCGGCGACCCTCCAGCCGACGGTCCTGGCCGGCGTGAACTTCGTGCTCCACGCGGCAGGCTGGCTCGAGGGCGGCCTCACGATGGGCTACGAGAAGTTCATCCTCGACGCGGACCAGTGCGGGATGATGGGCACATTCGTGAACGGCATCGACATGTCCGAGAACGGCCAGGCGATGGACACGCTCCTCACCAACGGCCCGAGCAACCACTACCTGGGCACCGCCCACACGCTGGCCAACTTCGAGACCGCGTTCTACCGCTCGGACATCGCCGACAACAACTCCTTCGAGCAATGGCTCGACGAGGGCTCCCTCGACGCGCCTGCTCGTGCCAACAGGATCTGGAAGAAGATGCTCGACGAGTACCAGCAGCCGGCCATGGACGAGGGCACCTCGGAGGCCCTGGCGGAATACATCACCCGCCGCAAGGCCGAGTTCCCGGACTCGGACACGTAGTGATGAACAAGCACGAAGACCTCCTCCGGCGGCTGGCGACGGCCCCGGAGCGGCTTGCGGTCGCAGCCCTGGCCCGCGTGACCGCGGAAGCGGCAGCGGGCGGGCCGCCGGCAGGCGAATGGTCCGCGCGCGAGGTGATCGCCCACCTCGTGGCCGTGGAGACCCACGTCTGGCAGGCCCGCCTCGACAGCCTCGAGGCGGGCGGCGTGCCGCGCTGGATCTGGGTCGAGCCGGAGCCCGTGGACAACCCCAGGGCCGGCACGGTCGAGGGCGTGCTCTCGCTGTTCGCGGACTTCCGGGCGGCGACGGTGATCCAGTGCGCCGGCTTCGATGATGCCCAGTGGGCCAGGACCGGCGATCACGACACGTACGGGCTGCTCGACGTGGGAGGCCTCCTCACGGTCGCCGCCGATCACGACGACGAGCACCTGGCGGGGCTCCTCTCCGGCTGATGCCGGCTCCCTCCTCCCAAGCCGCCGCGCCGGCAGGCAACCCCAAGGAGCATGCATGGCCACCGTCGGCTTCATCGGTCTGGGCAACATGGGTCGGGCCGCAGCGCGCAACCTCCAGCGCGCCGGCTTCGATCTCGTCGTCAATGACATCCGGCGCGAGGCCGGCGCTCCGCTCGAGGAGCACGGCGCGACCTGGGCGGACAGCCCGGCCGCGGTCATCGCGCAGGCGGATACCGTGTTCACCATGGTCTTCGGACCCGCGCAGATCGCGGACGTCGTCCGCGGCGAGCGGGGCCTCCTGGCCGGCGGAGCGGCCGGCAGGGTCTGGGTGGACATGACCACCAGCTCGCCGTTCCTGATGCGAGAGCTGGCCACGGAGATCTCGGCCGCCGGCGGCTTCCCCGTGGACGCGCCGGTCACGGGCTCGGTGGACTCGGCGATCCGTGGCGACATGATCCTGTTCGTGGGCGGCACCGACGAGGCCGTCGCCATGGCCCAGCCGATGCTGGATGCCGTGGGCGTCACCCGGCGCGTGGGCCAGTACGGCAACGGCTACGTGGCCAAGCTGGTGAACAACCAGCTGTGGTTCATCCACGCCGCGGCGATCGGCGAGGCCATGGTCACCGCCAAGCTCGCCGGCCTCGAGCCCGACACGTGGTGGGCAGCGATGAAGGGCGGTGCGGCCGAGTCGTTCGTGATGGCGCACGATGTGCCGTCGATCTTCGCCGGCCACTACGACCCGTCCTTCCGCCTCGCGCTCTGCCTCAAGGACCTCGGACTCATCGATGGGCTCATCGACGCCGTGGGCACGCGCAGCGAGCTGACGGACGCCACCTACGCCCGCTTCAAGGAGGCGGGCAGCCGCTACGGCGAGGACGCCGGCGAGATGACCGTGTGCAAGGTGATCGAGGACGACGCCGGCGTGGAGCTGCGGGTCGCCGGTGACTGGGTGGAGCCCTGGAAGGTGCAGCACCCCGGCGAGAAGTAGCCGGGACGAGCGGCTCGAAGCCCCGTCAGGCTCGAAGCCGCGTCAGGCTCGAAGCCCCGTCAGACCAGGTCGGACGGGGCTTCTCCATGCGCCGCCAGGCCGCTGCAGCCGCCACCGGGGCCCCGAAGCAACGAAGCGCGGGCGCCGTCCGGCTCCCGCGCTCCTGTCGTTCGATCGGGTTGCGGCCCGGGCCGCACGGGCCGGGCACACCCGGAGGGTCAGGCCGTCTCGACGCTCTCCGCGAGCCCGGCCTCGGCGGACGCCTTGGCCAGCCAGCGCGACTGGAGCCGTCCGGTGGCGCCACGGATCACACCAGCCACGCCGCCCGGCCAGAAGATCATCACGACGATGAGCAGCAGGCCGTAGATCACCAGGTGGAGCCCCGGCAGGCCGGACAGGTTGGTCCGCATCAGCTCCACGGCGATCGTCATCGGGAACGCGATGACCGCCGGGCCCCACAGGCTGCCGCGCCCCCCGATATAGGCGATCGCGAGCACCTCGACCGTGTGCGAGGTGGCCATGATCTCCGGGGTGAGGATGCCGTAGTAGTGGGCGTAGAAGGCGCCCAGGATGCCGGCGAACAGGCACGACAGGGTGAAGTTGATGACCAGGAACCGGGTGGGGTTGATGCCCGACGCGCGGGCCGACTGGAGGTTCATGCCGATCGCCCGGAAGGCGAGGCCCAGGTCGGAGCGGATGACGAAGGTCAGCACAACGATCGTCAGGACCAGGAGGCCCAGGATCACGTAGTAGTACGGGAGGTTGTCCGAGCTCTCCAGCAGCGACGGCACGTTGAGGCCCATCGACCCGCGGGTGATCTCGGTCAGGTTGCGGGCGAGGCCCATGACGGCAAGACCCACGAACCAGGTCATGACGGCCGCGTAGATGCCGCGCAGGCGGAGCGTGAGCATGCCGGTGAGCAGGCCCACGAAGCCCGACACGAGGCCGCCGGCCACCATGCCGATCCAGGGCGAGACGTGGAGATCGACCGCGAGCAGGCCGGACGTGTAGGCGCCGACGCCGACGAAGGCGGCGAAGCCGAAGTTGACGATGTTGATGTAGCCGGCCGTGAAGTCGAAGGCGACGGCCAGCGCGGCCGTGTACGCCGCGACGACCAGCCAGCGCTGGTAGTCCTGGCCGTTGAACGGCGGGATGAAGGGCAGGACGACGGCGAGCACCAGCAGCGCGATCGACCCGACGCGGGAATACCGTCCCATCCTGGCGTGGACCTGGTTGTTGATGGCCACCGGGGTGGCGGTGTCGGTGACCACTACTGCTCCCAGACGCCTTTCACTTCACTGCCGAACAGGCCCGATGGCTTGAACAGCAGGATCACGATGATGAACGCCGTGGGCAGCACGTCCACCCAGCCGAGGCCGACGAACGTCACTGCCAGCGTCTGGAGCAGGGCCACGATGAAGGCGCCGATGATGGCGCCCTGGACGTTGCCCAGGCCCGCCAGGATGACCACGTACCACGCGAGGTAGAGCGGCTGGACACCGACGTCCGGGAAGTTCGGGTACATGAACAGCAGCGCACCGCCCGCCAGCGCGGCGAGGCCGCAGCTGAGCCCCATGGTGAGCACGAAGATCCGGTTGAGGGCGATACCCGCCATCTGGGCACCGGTCTCGTCCTGGGAGACCGCGCGCATCGCGCGGCCGATGCGGGTCTTCTGCAGGAAGAGGGCGAAGACGGCGATGACCGCCATCGCGATGACGAACACCATCGCGCGGTCAACCGAGACCGGCTGCCCGAGGATCACGATCGGGTGGACGTCCCAGTAGCGGCTGATGCCGCGGTAGTCGTTGCCGAAGACCAGGCGGTCACCGTTGACGAGGACCACCGACACGCCGGCCGTGAGCAGGAAGGTGTTCATCACCCACTGGTCGCGGCTGCGCTTGCGCAGCGGACGGAAGAGCACGACCTCGAGCAGCACGCCGCACACGAAGCCGACCAGCGCCGCCAGGATCATGCCCGGGAAGGGCCCGAACATCTTGAGCACGCCGGTGTTCGCCGGGTCGGAGAGGACGGTGT
Source organism: Chloroflexota bacterium (assembly GCA_037140135.1). Classification (GTDB taxonomy): domain Bacteria; phylum Chloroflexota; class Limnocylindria; order Limnocylindrales; family CSP1-4; genus CAIXZV01. The sequence continues at coordinate 9,138 of JBAXFC010000004.1, read as the reverse complement.
CCTGGATCGGGGAGAAGACCGTGAACGCCACGAGCGAGCCGATCATGAAGAACTCGCCGTGGGCGAAGTTCGGGACGTTCATCACGCCGAACACGAGGGCGAGGCCGCCGGCCATGAGGGCCCACATGCCGCCCGTCACGAGCGTGTCCACGAGGATCGACGGTCGCATGACCGCCGAGAGCGCCAGGACGAGCACGAGGGCGAACAGCACGAACCCCGTGAACGTGAGGTAGCGCTTGGCGAAGGGGACTTTCTGGAGGTTGGTCGCGGTCGTCATCGGTCGCTCAAATCCCCAGGTAGGCTTCTTGAACGTGGGTGTTCCCGAGCAGCTCGGCACCGGTCCCCTCGAGGACGATCTTCCCCTGCTCGAGGACGTAGGCGCGATCGACGAGGTGGAGCGTGGTGTTCACGTTCTGCTCGACGAGGAGGATCGTGACGCCGCGCTTGTTGAGGGCCTTGAGCGCCTCGAACGCGGTGAGGGTGGCCATCGGGGCGAGACCCAGCGACGGCTCGTCCACCAGCAGCAGCGACGGCGAGGGCATCAGGCCCCGGCCGATCGCGAGCATCTTGCGCTCACCACCGCTGAGCGTGCCGGCGAGCTGGTCACGGCGCTCGAGGAGCCGCGGAAAGAGCTCGAACACGAGGTCGATGGTGGCCTTGATCCTGGCCTTGTCCCTGATCGTGTAGGCGCCCACGAGCAGGTTCTCGTAGATCGACATGGCCGGGAACAGGTTCAGGTTCTCGGAGACGTACCCGATCCCGAGGGTGCTGACCTTGTGCGGCTGCACGCCGTTGACCGGCTGGCCGCGGAAGGTGATGGAGCCTTTGAGGGGAGGCACGAAGCCTGCGATCGTGCGAAGCGTGGTCGTCTTGCCTGCGCCGTTGGGGCCCAGGAGCGCGACGAACTCGCCCTCTTCGACGTGCAGATCCACTCCCCACAGGACCTGCAGGAGGTCGTAGCCAGCTTCGACGCCGGTGAGTTGGAGCACCCTTTCCTCCGGATGTCTGCGATCCGATGACGCGAGGTTTGCGGCCCGAGCCTCAGAGCATGTAGTTGGTGCCGAGGTAGGCCTCGCGCACCTTCTCGTCCTGGGCAACCGTGGAGGCATCGCCGTAGGCGATGAGCTCGCCGTACTGGAGCACTGCCAGGCGACCGCACAGGTCGAGGATCAGCCGCATGACGTGCTCGACCATCACGATCGTGGTGCCGTCGGCGCGGATGCGGCGGAGCAGGGCTGCGATGTCAACCAGCTCGCTGGGCGTGAGGCCCGCGGCGAACTCGTCGAGGAACAGCAGCTTGGGCTTGCTCGCGAGGGCACGGGCCAGGTCGAGCCGCTTGAGCTGCGTCGCGTTGAGATGGGAGGCCATCGTGCTGACCGGCCGCGGGAACTCCACGTACTCGAGCATCGCGAGCGCGCGGGTCGCCACGTCAGCGTGGTGGATGTGGGGATCGCCGAAGGTCGCGGAGACCACGACGTTCTCGAGCACGGTCATGCCGGGGAAGGGGCGCGGGATCTGGAACGTCCGGCCGACGCCGAGGCGGCACATGCGGTCGGCCGGGAGGCCGGTCGTGTCCTTGCCGTCGATGTGGATCGTGCCGCCGTTGGGCCTGGTCGCCCCCGCGAGACAGTTGAGGAGCGTGGACTTGCCGGCCCCGTTGGGACCGATCAGGCCGAAGATCTCGCCCGCTTCGACGTTGAAGGTGACGTTGTTGACGGCGGTCAGGCCACCAAACCGCTTGGTGACCCCGGAGAGCTCAAGGAGCGCCATACGCCTCGTCGCCAGGGTGCCCCGGGGGCCGGCTTGCGCCGGCCCCCGTGATCACCCGATCAGGTTCTGGGGAACCCGGATGGAGCCCTTAGGGCTTGGTCTGGAGCGCGCCGGTGGCCACGTCCGTCGGCCAGATCACGGTGGCGTTGCCGCCGCTGTACTGGAGCGCCGGGAAGATGTAGTGGCCCTTGCCCACGATCGGGTCCGGGATCGAGTCCGCGGAGTAATCGTAGTTCGACATGATGATGCCGTCGGTGTAGGTGATCTTGCCGGTCCAGAGCTGCTCCTGGGCGACCTTGTAGAGCGAAGCGCTCGAGATCTCGCAGGAGTCGGCCAGGGCCTGGTTGGCGATCTTGATGAAGAAGTTCGTGAAGTCGTAGGACAGGCCGGCCGCGGACGGGCTCGGCTTGCTGCCGAACTTCGCCTCGTAGTCGGTGGCGAACTTCTTGGCCTTGTCGGACGCGAACTGCGGGATCTGGTCGATCACGTAGTCGGACGCGGAGCCGCTGAGCTTGTACCAGTCGCCGATCCAGCCGAGGCCGTCGGCCACGACGAGGGACTTGAGACCGGAGTCGTCAACGGCCTTGAGGAAGGACGAGATCGAGGCCGGGATCGTGGTCGTGCCCGCGATGAGCGGGATGTTGTCGTTCTTGTAGCGGGACACGATCGCCGAGAAGTCGGTCTGGGTGATCGGGAAGTAGTCCTCGCTCGCGACGGTCCAGCCGACGGCCGTGAGCTGGTCCTTGAGACCCTTCACGAACGAGCGGCCCCAGTCGGTGTCCTCGCCGTAGAGGGCGACCTTCTTCTCGGCGGGCTTGTAGGTGCCGGCCGTGATGGCGTCCTCGATGGCCTGGACGTAGCCGATGGTCAGCTTGGCCGGATCCGGCCAGCCCTTGCTGGTCCAGTAGCCGTACTTGGCGCGGTCGGAGTTGAACTTCTCGTTGACGACGCCGGTGGCGCCCAGGGCGAAGAAGTGGGGGATCTTGTACTTCGCGGTGACTTCCATCTGGGCCACGGCGACGGAGCTGTGCCAGCCCAGGACGCCGGCCACGATCTTCTGGCTCACGGCGGCCTGCTCGTAGGCGGCAGCGCCCTTGGCGGGATCGGACTGGTCGTCGATCCAGACCGGGTTGATGGTGTACGGACCGATCTTCCAGTTGATCGCGTCGAACGCCATGGTCTCGGCGTTCTTCTGCTCGGTGCCGGTCAACGCGTTGGGGCCGGTGAACGGGCCCTCGAAGCCCACGTTGATCGTCTGCGCGGCCGGCAGGTTGGTGCAGCCGGTGGCAGCCGAGGCGCCGGGATCGGTGCTGGCGGGAGCGGCGGTTGCCGGCGCGGCGGTTGCGGGCGCGGCGGTGGGGGCAGGCGTGGCGGCTGAACCGCCGCATGCGCTCACCGCGAGCACGGTTGCGGCCACGAGGCCCACGATGCGGTACTTCGTCCCTGACTTGATCACTGTGTGTACTCCTCCTCCAGGTGAACCATGGTCTGACCAGATGTCGTTGTCGTCGGCTACCTCGCTACGCGTATCCCCTCCCGGGCTCGGGGGGGGGTTGACCACGATGCCGTGCGGCACGGTGCTCCGGCCGGGGGACGCGCCCGACAGGTGTGGCAGCCGTGGAGGTCCGCACGTAGGGCAAGCTAGGACCCGCGCACCCGCCGGATCTCCGCAGAGATCGCCGGCAGCACCTGGTGGAGATCACCGATCACCGCGTAATCGGCGTCGCCCATGATCGGGGCTTCAGGGTCCTTGTTGATGGCGAGGATCTTCTTGGAGGCCTTGCAGCCGGCCATGTGCTGGGTTGCCCCGCTGATGCCGGCGGCGATGTAGAGGTCGGGCGCGATCCTGGTCCCCGTCTGGCCAACCTGCGCGGTATGCGAGCGCCAGCCGGCGATCGTCACGGCGCGGGAGCAGCCGACGGCGGCACCCAGGAGGCCCGCGAGCTCCTCGACCGGCGTGAAGCCGGCCTCCGAGCCCACGCCGCGGCCGCCGGAGACGACGATCCTGGCCTCGCCGAGGGCGATGCCGGTCGCCGCAGGCGCGACGCGGTCAACCACGCGGACGGCGAGGTCCACGTCATCGAGGGTGGGGGTGAAGGACAAGACGGCCGCCGAGTCGCCGGTCTCGATCGCCGCCACCGCGTGCGGGGCGGAGGTCAGGATTGCGCGGTCGGCGCGGAGGATTGCCTCCTCGGACAGGCTGCCGCCCCAGCGGAGCCGGGTGACGGTGACGGGGCTGCCGCTCGCCGCAGTGCAGTTGGCCGCGAATGGCTGTCCGGAGCGTGCGGCCACGCGGGCCAGGATCGTGTTGCCGGCATCGGTGCCGGGACCGACGATCGCATCCACGCCGAGCGAGTCGGCGAGGTCTGCGATGACGCGGGCACGGGCGTCGGGCGCCATGGCCGCCAGGCCCGGGTGCTCGGCCACGTGGACCGCGGTGGCGCCGCGGGCGCCGAGGGCTGCCGCCGCCGCCGCGTCGCCGATGACGACCGCGTTGACAGCGCCGCCGGCCGCGAGCTGCGCGCCCAGGGCAAGCGCCTGGAGCGCGACCTCGTCGGCCGCGCCGTCGGTGGTGGAGACGTAGACGAGAACGCCGGCCATCTAGAGGACCCCCAGGCTGGCGAGCAGCTCGACGACGGCAGGTGCGGCGTCAGGGCCACTGCCCAGGACGACCGCCTGCGAGGAGGTCTGCGGCGGGACGATGAGCTTGACCATCTCCATCTGCGCGGCGGGCCGCGCAGGCTCGGAGGCGGCGATCGGCTTGCTCTTGGCGCGGATCCGGCCGGGCACCGAGGGGTACCGCGGCAGGTTCAGGCCCTCGAGCACGCCCACGACGGCCGGCAGGGCGACCTCGTAGACATCGCGGGCGCCGGCGGACTCCTGCTCGCAGCGTGCGGTGCCGCCGGAGACCGTCAGGCTCTTGATGCCGGTCACGACCGGACGGCCGAGCGCGTACCCGACGCGCACGCCCACCTGGTAGTCGCCGGTGTCGCCGGCCTCGTTGCCCATGAGCACGAGGTCGAACGGGCCGCTCTCGGCCTCGTCAGCGCGGATCGCATCCACGATGGCCGAAGCCGTGGCCTGCGGGTCCCACTCCTCGCCGTCGGTGACGACCTGGATGCCGCGGTTGATGCCGATCGCCATGGCGTCGCGGATCTGCTCGGTGGACCCGGCAGTGCCGAGGGTGAAGACGACCGACTCGCCGCCGTTCGCCTCGACCAGGCGCACGGCCTCCTCGACCGCGCACTCCTCGTGCGGGCCGATCGCGTAGCCCAGGTATTTCACGTCGATGGCGCGTGCATCGTCGGTGAGCGTGATGCGTCCGGCCACCGCCGGGACACGCTTGATGCAGACCAGAACCTTCACAGTCACTCCCACCAGCCGGATGCAAGGCGCAATTCTGGCAGTTCGTCAACCCCCGATTCCCGGGAGCGACAAGGGCACGGCGAGCCGTTCACGCTTGCCGGCCTGGTCGCCGTCGCGCATCGCCACGCCGCGTCATGGCGGATGTTCCGGATTGCGGAACACCCGCCACTCCGGCAGGAGGCTGCGAGACGAGGACCCTGCAGGTGTCCACTAGGCCCGGATGCGATCGTTCTCGGGATCGAACAGCGGCACGGAACCCACACGGGCCACCGTGACCGGGTACAGATCGCCGAAGTACTGGACAGCGAGCCTGGTCCCCTCGACGGCCTGGGCCGGCGGGAGGTAGGCCATCAGCAGGTGCTTGCCCAGCGAGGGGCCGGCGCCGGCGGAGGTGGCGTAGGAGTGGCGGCCCTTGGCGTCGATGATCGCCGAGCCGTCCGGGTTCACGATCGGCTGGCGGCCGAGCATGACGCGGCGCTCGCCAGTCCGCGGCGAGATGTGGTCGTCCACGGTGAGGGTGCAGCAGACCGCGGCCCGCTCCGTGCCCATGGCCGCCTCGACCGCGGCGCGGCCGATGAAGTCCTGGACCTTGAGCCGCGGCGTGGTCATGTCCGCTTCGAGCATGTCGTAGTCGTTGTCGAGCTCGGCACCGTACGCGCGGTAGCCCTTCTCGAGCCGGCCGGTGGTGCCGTAGACACCCATGCCGCAGGGCGTGATGCCGAACTCCTGCCCGGCCTCCCAGAGCTCGTCCCAGAGCCGCTGGCCCTGCTCCATCGGGACGTACAGCTCCCAGCCCAGGTCGCCGACGTAGCTGATGCGCGAGGCCAGGACGAGCTGGCTGCCAAGCTCGATGGTCTTGCAGGTGCTGAACTTGAAGGCCGCGGCCGACATGTCGGCGCGGGTCAGCTTCTGGACGATCCTGCGGGCGTTGGGGCCCCAGAGGCCGATCGTCGTGCAGGCGGTCGTCAGGTCGATGATCGTGGCGTTCTCGGCGAGGTTGTCCCCGAACCACTTGAGGTCGGCCATGCCGTGGGCGCCGCCGGTGACCACGCGGAAATGGTTCTTGGCGAGGCGCATCACGGTGAGGTCGGACTTGAAGCCGCCCGTGGGCGAGAGCACCGGGGTGTAGACGACGCGGCCGAGCGCGACGTCCATCTGGCGGACGCAGACCTTCTGGACCGACTCCAGGGCGCCGGGGCCCTGGATGTCGAACAAGGCGAAGGCGGAGAGGTCGAAGATGCCGGCCGACTCGCGCATGGCGAGGTGCTCGGCGTTGATGATCGGGCTCCACCAGCGGGCGTCCCACTCGTTCGGGCGATCGAGGACGCCGTACTTCTCAACAAGCGGGGCGTTGCACTTGTACCACTGGGCGCGCTCCCAGCCCACGACCTCGAAGAACTCCGCGTCGTGCGCCTTCTGCCAGTCGTACATCGGCGTCTTGCGGATCATCCGGTCGGACAGGTACTGCTCGGCCGGGTGGACGATGCCGTACGTCTTGGGGAACGCCTCGAACGCGCGGGCCTTGGTGTGCTGGCGCGTCTTCTGGTGGGCGTGGAAGCGGCTGATGTCGCTCTGGTTGCAGTCGATCTCGGGCTGGCCGTGGGTCATCCACTCGGCGATGGCCCTGCCGACCGCCGGGCCCTCCTTGACCCAGACCGCGCAGGCGGACCAGAGGTTCTTGACCTCCGGCGTCTCGCCGAGGATGGGCATGCCGTCCGGCGTGAGTGAGATCAGGCCGTTGATGGCGTACTTCTGGCCAACGGTCTCGTCACCGAGGATCGACGGGAAGAGCTCGAGCGCGTCCTCGAGCTGCGGGTCGAAGTCGTCCTGGGTGAACGGGAACTCGGTCGGGGAGAGCGCGGCCTCCTCGTTGGACGGGATCGTCTCCGGGTCGTGGAGGATCGAACGGTGGGCGTAGGAGCCCACCTCGAAGCCGATGCCGTCCTGGCGCTCGTACATGAGCGTGTCCATGTCGCGCACGATCGGGTACTCGATCGCCTTGGTGGACTGCTCGAAGATCTTCACCGGCCCGTAGTCGGCCATCTGGTGGACGACCGGCGTGAGCGGGATGTAGGCACCGGCCATCTCGGCCAGGAGCGGGGCCCAGACACCGACCGCGATGATCACGTACTCGGCCTCGATGGTGCCGCGCGACGTGGTCACGCTCTTGATCCTGCCGTCCTCGACGCCCATCGCGGTCACCTCGGTGTTCGCGAAGGACACCAGGGCGCCCATCTCCTCGGCCTTCTCGCGGGCGATCGTGCCGAAGCGGAGCGAGTCGCAGACGCCGGTCTCAGGCGTGTAGAACCCGCCGACGAGGATCTCCTCGTTGATGAACGGGACCATGGCCTTGATCTCGGCCGGGGTCACCATGTGGGCGTCGATGCCCCAGTTGCGCGACGAATCCACCTTGCGGCGGAGCTCCTCCAGGCGCTCGTTCGTGCGCGCGACCTCGAGGCCGCCGCACATCGTGTAGACGTCCCACTCGCGGTACTGGCGGGCGGAGTCGAGCGTGAGCTCCGCCATCTCCTTGTTGTGGTCCACGAGGTAGAGGAAGTTCGACGCATGGCCGGTGGAGCCGCCCGGGTTCGGGAGCGGGCCCTTGTCGATGAGGACGAGATCCTTCCAGCCGAGGCGCGCAAGGTGGTAGGCGATGCTGTTGCCGACGATGCCGGCGCCGATGATCACGACCTTCGCGCTGGTCGGGAAGCTGGCCATCAACACTGCTCCTAGGTGGTAGCGGGCGGGTACTGGATTTCGGGGCGAGGCATCCGGGCGGTGGCGGGGCGGATCCTGATGATCCGAGGCGCGGGATCGGCCGATTGCCGAAACGTGGGTCCACTTGTCACGAGGCCCTGCGGTGGCGGGGAGCGCACGGTCCCGCGAAGGCTCGACGGCGGCACAGTAACTGTTGACAATCTTACTGTCAACATCAAAGATGACCCCCCACAGGCGGGCTTCACGGCACTGTCGCCGTCACCGCAGACCCTCGGGGAGACGATGGCCGGGTTCGCCCACAAGCAGCTCTGGGAAGCGATCGCAGACGAGGTTCGCGACGAGATCCTCGATGGTCGCCTGCCTGCGGGCTCACGTCTCGGGGAGGCGGAGCTCGCGGAGCGCTTCGGCGTGTCGCGCGGTCCCATCCGGCAGGCGCTCGCAGAGCTCGCACGGACGGGCCTCGCGGAGGACCTGCCCAGGCGCGGGACCTTCGTCGCGTCACTCACCGAGAAGGACCTCGACGAGGTCTACTGGCTGCGGCGCGCGATCGAGGAGGCCGCCGTCCGGCTCGCGATCATGAAGGCGACTGAGGCGGACATCGCCGGGATCCTGGTGCTGCTCGACGACGTGGAGCGCGCCTACGAGGCCGGCGACCTGGGCGTCGCATGGGAGGCGGACATGGCCTTCCACCGCTCGTACTGCCGGCTCTCGGGCAACGGCAGGCTCCTGGACATGTTCGACCACCTCGCCTCGCAGACGGTCCTGCTGATGCGGACCTCGCTCGCGACGCACGCGTCGCTCGGCTGGACGCCGCCGGTGGAGATGCACCAGCACATCGCCCAGGGCATCGCCAAGCGCGACGTGGAGGCCGCGGTGCGCGCCGTCGGCCGCCACTACCAGTACACGCAGGACCGCCTGTTCATGGTCGAGCAGCCGGCCGACGCCGAGGAAGCCTCGGGGATCTGACGCCTCGCCGTTGGGCGAGCAGCTGGCGGCCGGGCATCAACCCGAGGGTGGACGGGCCGGCCAGCGGCCAGCCGAGGTCGTCGGGGCCGGTATGATGCGTGCAACCGTTTGCACCCTCCCATGAGCCCGAGCCCCCACGGAGCCCCTCCCCGATGACCCGCCGCGTGACCCTGGCCCACGTCGCCGCCGAGGCGGGCGTCTCGATCTCCACGGCCTCGCGTTCGCTCGCGGGCGACGCGCGCATCACCGATGCGACCCGAGGCGCGGTGGTCGCCGCCGCCGCGCACCTGGGCTACGTCCCTGACGCCGCCGCGCGGG
>JBAXFC010000003.1:0-27964 GCA_037140135.1 Chloroflexota bacterium | reverse complement strand
GGGTCGCAGTTGCCGTGGGCTTCGGCGTCGGCTTGGGCGTCGGCTTGGGCGTCGGCTTCGGCGTGGGCGCGACGCCGCAGTTGGACGACGAGCCTGCCGTCTTGGTGCTGCCCGAACCTGCCGCCGGCATGGTGTCGAAGCCCGCAGGGCGGACACCGGGCTCGGTGAACAGGGCCGCGGCCGTCTTGCGGATGAGCGAGATGTTGGGCTCCTGGATGGAGCCCCGGGAGTCGTAGCCGCTCTTCACGTACGGGTGGTCGAGCACGATCCGGAAGACGTCCTTGCGGCCGACCTCGGCGGCCACGCCGATCCAGTCGGCGATGAACGACGGCTTGATGTTGGTCTGGATCGTCTGGCCGAGGCTCTTGAGGAACTTCGCCGGGTTGTCGAGGAAGGCGCCCTTCACCAGGCGGTCGCGGAGGGCTGCGACCACCTCCTGCTGGCGTGCGGCCCGGGTGAAGTCGCTCTCGCCGGCCGCCTTGCGGATGCGGGCGTAGGCGAGCGCGTGGTTGCCGTCGAAGTGGTAGTAGCCGGGCGAGATCGAGAAGCCGTTGATCCCGTACTCCTGGTACTTGGGATCGCAGAAGCCGTCGGTCACGTTGACGTTCACGCCGCCGACCGAGTCGACGAGGTTGACGAACCCGCCGAGGTTGACCTGCGCCCACATGTCGATCTTGATGCCCAGCAGCGTGCCGAGGGCGGCCGCGAGGACGGACTGCCCGTCCTTGGAGCCCGGGAACTTCTCGGGGTTCCAGCGCGCGTAGGAGACGAGGCTGTTGATCTTGCCCCGGAACGAGCGGCCGTCCGGGAGCGGCACGTCAACCGTGTCGCGGGCGACCGAGACCATCGAGACGGTCTTGCCGACGGGGTCGAGGCTGGCGACGATCATGGTGTCCGTGAGGGCCGTGGAGCGCCCTGCGCCCGAGTCCATGCCGATCAGCAGGACGTTGATGCGCGGCTGCGAGGGGGTGGCGGACGGGGACTCGGAGGGAGCCGCTGATTCCGACGGGGCGGTCGAGTCGGACGGCTCGGGGCTGGTGACCTCGAAGTTGGGGTCGTCGGAGGCGACCGGCGGCGGGGTCTGGTCGGGGACCCAGGCGCCACCCTCGTTCACGGGCTGGAAGACCTCGGCGGCCGCGTCGCGGGCATCCATGGTGACGCCGGCCACCCACAGCTGCGGCACCAGGACCAGCGCCAGCGAGACGGCCACGGCGACCAGCGTTGACGCGGTCGCGCGGATCGGCGCCAGCTGGCGGACGGCCACGAGGGCGAACAGGCGCCACAGCAGCAGCAGTCCCTGGACCACGAGCAGCGCGGTGAGCACGGCCGGGTCCAGGAAGCGAGCCGCCAGGGAGGTGGCGCCGCCGGTCAGCAGGGCGACCAGCAGGATGCCGGCCAGGACGAGCACCGGCATCGCGAGGATCAGCGCCCAGCGGCGTGATCCTCCCACCAGGTGGCCGAGGCCGGGGAAGACGGCGTTGAGGATGAGCAGCCGGCCGGCGGTGGTCCTCGGCAGGCGGGAGGGGGAGTTCGTCATCGCGCCGCGAAGGATCGCGCCAGCGGAGGATTCGCGCAACCGTGCCCGGTCGCAGGACGGGACATGGCACGATCACGCCATGCCCGATTCCCCTGCGCCGCTCCGCCGCGCCGCGCAGGACTGGCGGGTCCTCGTGGGCGTCTTCTGGGTGACCCAGATGATCGAGAGCCTGGGCGTCAGCCAGGTCTACGCGCTGCTCCCCTCGTACCTCCGCCAGATGGGCGTGCCCGAGGCTGACCGCGTGCCGTTCGTGGGCCTCTTCTCCTCGCTCGTCTTCGTCCTGGGCCTGCCGCTCGTGCCGCTCTGGGGCGTCTGGGCGGACAAGGTCAGCCGCAAGGCGGTCATCGTGCGCAGCTGCCTCGTGGAGGTGGCGGTGTTCGGGGTGGCGGCGCTCGCCCGCGAGCCATGGCAGATGGCGGTCGCGGTCATGCTCATCGGCCTCCAGCTGGGCAACACCGGCGTGATGCTCGCGGGCATCCGGGACGTCACGCCTCGCCCGCGCCTGGGCGTGACGATGGCCCTCTTCGGGGTCGCCGCGCCAGTCGGGTTCGCGCTGGGTCCGGTGCTCGCGGGCGTCCAGATCGATGCCCTCGGCTGGTCCATCTCCGGCGTCTACGCCTTCGCGGCCGTGCTGTCCCTCGGGACGGCGGCGCTGGTGACCTTCGGGACACGGGAGGTCCGGCCCGAGGTGATCCCGGTGGGCCCGGTGCTCCGGCTGGCGTTCGGGGCGGTGCGCGGGGTCCTGGGCGACCCGGATGTCCGCCGGCTGTTCGCCGTGTACGGCGTGGTCTTCCTCGCCAACCAGGTCTCCCGGCCGTACACGCCGCTGCTGGTCGAGGGTATCGTCGGGACGGGGGTGGGGCTCGCCACCGGGATCGGCCTGGTGATGGGTGTGGGCTCGCTGGTGGGGGCGCTCACCGCGCCCGCCGCGGGTGCGCTCGGAGACCGGATCGGCTTCCGGCCGGTGCTGGTCGTGGCCCTTGCGGCGGGCGGCATCGCGAGTCTGCTGATGGCGGTCGTGGCCTGGCTGTGGGCGATGACCCTGGTCTCGATCCTCCTTGGTGCTGCGGTGGCCACCACGGGCGCCATGGTCTTCTCGATGCTGGCCACGGAGGTTCCGGCCGAGCGCCGGTCCACGACGCTCAACCTCGTCTACCTGCCGCTCTACGTGGCCGGGATCATCGGGCCCGCGACCGGGAGCGTCATCGCCTCGTCCACCGGCCCCTCGGGGCCGTTCGTGCTGGGAGCGGTCGTGTTCCTCGCAGGGTCTGCGGCCGTCGCGCTGCGCGGACAGGGCGCCGGGCGGAGTGGCGGCCGCAAGCCCGCAGCGGCCTGAGCTCCCCGGCGCAGATGAGACCGGGTCAGGCGGCTGACGGCCTGGTCGGACCGCCGGTTGCCCGGCGCCCTGCGCTGACTGAGCGTTCCGCGGGGATCAGCCCGGGAGGTGGCGCTCCGCGTAGCCGATGTACCGCACGTCCGGCCGGATGAGCCGGTTGTTGGCGCCCTGCTCGATGGCGTGGGCGGTCCAGCCGGCGTGGCGGGCAAGGGCGAAGGTGGCCGGGAACAGGTCCGGCGTGAGGCCGACGCCCATGAGGACCGGCGCCGCGTAGAACTCGACGTTGGTCTTGAGCGGGCGGTCCGGGTACTTCTCGGCGAGCACGCGCAGGGCGACGTCCTCGACGGAGATGGCAAGCTCGAGCCAGTCCGGCTTGTTGGTCATCGACTCGGCGACCTCGCGCAGCGCGGCGGCCCGCGGGTCGTAGGCGCGGTAGACCCGGTGGCCGAAGCCCATCAGGCGGGTCTTGTTGTCGATCGCGTCGCGCACCCACTGCTCCGCGCGCTCCGGGGTGCCGACCTGGTGGATCTGCTCCACGACCTCGGACGGGGCGCCGCCGTGGAGCGGGCCCTTCATCGCGCCGATCGCCCCGCCGACGGCCGACGCCAGGTCGGCGCGGGTGGCGGTGATGACGCGGCAGGTGAACGTGGAGGCGTTGAAGCCGTGCTCGGCACCGACCACGAAGTAGGCGTCCAGCGCCCGGGCGGCCTCGGCCGTGGCCGGCTCGCCGTTGAGCTGGTAGAGGAAGCCCGGCACGAGGTCCAGGTCGGGATCGGCGGCAACCGGCTCGAGGCCCTGGCGCAGGCGCGCGAACGCTGCCAGCGCGGACGGGGAGAAGGCGGTCAGCGCACGCGCCTGATCCGCTGTGGCCGGCCAGGAGGGATCGGTCACTGCACCCCAGACGGAGACGGCGGTCCGCAGCGCATCCATCGGCCGGGTGGTCTTGGGCAGCGCCCGCAGCGCGGTCATGACGGCGTCCGGCACGGGCGCGCAGGGAAGCTTGGAATCGCCCTTCCACTCGTCGGTCCAGAGCAGCTCTGCGACGGCCGCGTAGGACCCTCCCTTGACCAGCTCGCCGATCGGATAGCCGCGGTACAGCAGGCGTCCGGCTTCGCCGTCGATGTAGGACAGGGAGGTCTCGCCGGCGATGATGCCCTCGAGGCCGGGGGAGTAGGGTCGGGTGTCGGCAGGTGCCAGAACGGGCTCAGTCATGGGCCGATGGTAGCCCTCCACCGAGGGCCGTGACGGGCCGCAGGACGCGCAGTGACGTGCCGAATGGCGTCCAGCGAGGGGGTACGCGCGACCCTGTGCGAGGCTATCGGGAGAGGAAGCGCTCCACGGCCGCGACGAACTCCGCCGGGTGGCTGTGGTGGGCTGCATGACGCGCGCCGTCGATCACCTCGACGCTCCCGTTGGCAAGTCGCCGGTCGAGGGTCAGCACCCCGAGACGGAACGGCAGAGCCGTTGCAGAGCCGGTCAGCTGGAGCACCGGGACGGTGACGCCTGCGAGGGCGCCGATCCCGATCGCCGGGTCGTGGAGGGCTGCGTCCAGCTCCCGCACGATCTGCGGAGCGGTGGCGGCCCGCGTTGACCACAGGTCGCTCGCCCGGAAGGCGGCCAGCTCGTCGTCGGGCATCTGGACTGCGTCGCGCATGAACCGTTCCAGCACCGCGCCGCGATCACCCCGGGCCAGGTCGGCCTGGAGGTCCACGAGGAGCCGCTCGTCGTGCTCGTCCTCGGCGGCGTCGCGAACGCCCGGGGCGCTCTCGTACGCCACGATGCCGGCGATCGCGGCGGTCCGGGGTGCGGCCGCGAGGGCCAGTCGTCCGCCCAGCGAGTGGCCGACGACCCGGATCGGTGCTCCATGACGATCGGCGAGCGATTCGCTCACGGCGGCGATGTCCTCGGCCTCACGGGCCGCCGCGTACGGGGCGTCGCCCTCGATCGAGGCCCCTCGACCGCGCCGGTCCATCGCGTGCACCGGGCGACCTGCGGCGAGCAGCGGCGCCACGACGCGCCAGGTCGTGTGATCGGAGCCGGTCCCGTGGACGAGCAGCACGGGCGTGCCCGGGCCGGACCCCCCGGAGAAGACCGCGATCCGCGTGCCGTCGCGGGACTGGACGTGGAAGGAGGGAAGGCCAGGGATCGGGTTCACCGCCGGTCGTCCGTCCAGCCCGCGATCGCGGTGACGGCCGTCGGGCTGGCGACGAGCGCAAGGCGGGAACGGATCTTGATGGTCACTCCTTCCCACCCGGTCCGGGTGGCTCGCCGAGTCCCTGCCACCGCAACTCTGGTCGCGCACCGGGAGGGGCAATCGTGTGACGCGCCGGCGGATCAGGTCCGGGGCAGCTCCGCGGCGGCCGCCGCATCGAGCAGCCACGTCGCGTTCGAGCGTCGGGTCGCCGCGACCGGGACGGCCCGCAGGTCGTCGCCGGTCCACGCGCGGCCGAGGTTGGCGGCCTTCGATGCGCCCCCGGCGACCACGAGGATCCGGCGCGCGGCCGCGATCACCCGCGGGTTGAGGGAGACGCGCGGCACGTGGGGCTCGATGTGGGTCGGGGCAGGGATGGCGACGACGGCAGCGGTGGCGTCCCATGCCGATGAGCCCGGGAAGACCGAGAGCACGTGGCCGTCCGGTCCGACACCGAGCACCAGCAGGTCCAGCACCGGCGTCCCCGCGGCATCCGAGGGTGCGAGCACGGCCAGCGTGCGTGCGTAGGCGGCAGCCGCCTCCGCCGGACCGCCGCCCGCCGCGATCGTCTCGGCGACCGGGACCGGGTGCACCTGGGCTGCCGGGATCGCGATGCCGGGGCCGTCCTCGCCGTCCGCCTCGAACAGGGTGCGGTAGGAGAGGACGTTGGAGAGCGGGTCCCCGGGCCCGACGAAGCGGTCATCGCCCCACCAGATGTGCACCCGGGACCAGTCCACGGTGGCCCGGACCGGCGCCGACCGGAGTGCCCGGTACATCCCGGGGGCGGCCGAGCCGCCGGTCGTCGCCCAGTGGGCGACCCCGCGTTCCGCGATGGCGGCGGCCAGGGCGCGTGCGATCTCCTCGCCCGCCGCCGCGGCGAGGGCGTCGCCGTCGGGCAGCACGAGGAGGTCCGGCAGGTTCGGGCCGGTCCCGGCCTGGGTCGTCATCAGTCGGGCTCTCCGTCGTCGTTGGTGCGGCGCGCGCCGGCGAGGGCGGCCGCCATCCTGGTCGTGCCCACGGTGACCGCGTCGCGGCCGCCCACCTCGATCGCCTCGGCGAGCAGGTCCGTGTCGCCGCGCCGGGGCGCCTTGAAGGTCCGGTCCACCGCCTCGACGCCGTCGAGCCAGGTGTGGACGTGGACGTTCTCGGCCTCCGCGGTGACATCCGCGCGCAGCTCCGAGCCCCGCCGCTCGGCGAGGATCTCCACCCGCAGGGTCGTGCCCGGCGGGGCGCTGGAGGCGATCGGGCGGATGACGACCGCCACCTCGGACCGGTTGCGGTCCCGCAGGCGCGCCGCAAGCCCGCGGTGGAGCGGCGGTTTCTCGCCGGGGCGCAGCCTCGGGGCCGCCGCCCTGCCCTTCGGCTCAACCGGTGCCAGGGGCGAGGTGACCGTCATGCCGAGGCGGGAGGCCAGCCAGGCGACGTGGTAGAGCGGCTTGATGACGTTCGTGGTGCCGGGCGCCCCCGACTCGTCGCCGGCCGCATAGGCCACCGAGATGCGCTTGACGAACGGCAGGAACGGCATGAAGTCGTCGAGGTCGAAGATCGTGGCGATCGCCTCGCGCCAGCGGGACTGGCGCAGCAGCGCGAAGTCGCGGATCGAGAGCCTTGGGTACCGCTCGAGCTGGCCGCCGAGGCGGACCAGGCGCTCGAGCCCGTCGCCGGACCACGCGGACCCGTCCACGACCAGGCGATCGGTCCCCGACAGGATCTCGTCGGCGTTGAGGGAGCCGAACGGCGGCTCGCCCGGCCACCAGACCGTGACCGGCAGGTCGTGGATCAGCAGCGGGACCACGAGCGCCGCGAGATGCTGGCCGGTCTCGCCGCCGGCGGTCAGGAAGATGAGCTCCGAACAGGTCTCGGGGGCGTCGGGGCGGGGCAGGACGCAGTGCGCCTCGATCCGGGCGTCCAGCCACGGCGCGCCATCGGGGTCGGCGGACAGGACGATCAGCGTGCGGGACGGATGCCGGCCGGTGAGCTGCGAGATCGTCGAGGCGGCCCGCGCCCCGGTCTCCTGGGCACGGGCGATGACGACCAGGTTCATGACCGACGTCCGCGCGCCCACCTGGCGCCCGGTCGAGCCCTCGTAGCCGGCGGCGAGATCGGCCTCGGACCAGATCCGCGAGATCTCCTTCTCGATCTCGTCGATCGAGGATGCGCGCGAGCGCCAGCGCGTGGTCGGCTCGCCGGGGCGCGGCGGTTCCGCCAGCTCGATGCGGCCGCCACCGGCGGCGCGCGTGCCGACCGCGACGATGTCGCCCACCCGCCGCCCGGGCGCCTGGTCGGCGGCGCCGTCACCGGGGCCGGAGGTGCCGCCCGCGGAGGTCTCGGGGCCCCTGCTCAGATTCTGCGCCACCGGCGGCCTTCCCGTGCCAGCAGGTCCTGGCCTGCCTCCGGGCCCCAGGTGCCCGCCTCGTAGTTGGGGAGATCCGGCGCCGGCTGTTCCGCCCAGGCCGCGATGATCGGATCGACGATCGACCAGGCCTCCTCGACCTCGTCGGCACGGGTGAACAGCGAGGCGTCGCCGAGGAGCGCGTCCAGGATCAGCGTCTCGTAGGCGTCGGGGCTGTCCACCTGGAAGGCGGAGCCGTAGGTGAAGTCCATCGTCACGTTGCGGACGTCGATCCCCAGTCCCGGGACCTTGGCCCCGAAGCGCAGCATGATCCCCTCGTCCGGCTGGATCCGCATCGCGAGCAGGTTGGGCTCAGGATCCGCTGCGCTGTCCCGGAACAGCTGGTGGGGGACCTCCTTGAACTGGATCGCGATCTCGGTCGCCCGCTTGGGCAGGCGCTTGCCCATCCGCAGGTAGAACGGGACGCCTGACCAGCGCCAGTCGTCGATCGTGAGCCGGGCCGCGACGTAGGTCTCCGTCTCGGACCCGGGGTTGACGTTGGCCTCCTCGCGGTAGCCCTTGACCGGCTTGCCGCTCACCCAGCCCGGCCCGTACTG
This sequence comes from Chloroflexota bacterium, assembly GCA_037140135.1. Taxonomy (GTDB): domain Bacteria; phylum Chloroflexota; class Limnocylindria; order Limnocylindrales; family CSP1-4; genus CAIXZV01. Next base: position 19,951 of record JBAXFC010000003.1, on the reverse strand, counting down.
GCCCCGCACGACGTCCCGGCGGACCTGCTCGGGCGTGAACTCCGGGACGGCACGGATGACCTTGACCTTCTCGTCGCGCAGCGCGTCCGCCTCGAAGGTGGCCGGGGGCTCCATGGCGACCAGCGAGAGCAGCTGGAGCAGGTGGTTCTGGAGGAAGTCGCGGCTGGCGCCGGTCTCCTCGTAGAAGGCACCGCGGCCTTCGATGCCGATCGACTCGGCCACCGTGATCTGCACGTGGTCGATGTGCCGGCGGTTCCAGATCGGCTCGAAGATGCCGTTGCCGAACCGGAAGACCAGCAGGTTGCGGACCGTCTCCTTGCCCAGGTAGTGGTCGATGCGGTAGACCTGCCGCTCGCGGAAGACCTTGCCCACCTCGCGGTTGAGGCGGATCGCGGAGTCGAGGTCGTGGCCGAACGGCTTCTCGATGACGATCCGACGCCAGCCGGCGCCATGTCGCTCGTGGTCGAGGCCCACCCGGCCGAGCTGTCCGACGATCTCGGGGAACGCCGACGGCTGGGTGGCCAGGTAGAACAGCCGGTTGCCGCGCGTGCCGCGCTCGATGTCGAGCTGGTCCAGCCGTTCCGACAGGGACTGGTAGGCGGCCGGGTCGTTGAAGTCGCCGCGGTGGTAGACGACGCGGCTCGCCAGCTCGTCCCAGGTCTCCCGGTCCACGGGCTGCACACGGCTGTACTTGTCCAGCGCGCCCTTGAGCTCCTCGCGGAAGGCCTCGTCCGTGTACGCGCGCCGGCCGACCGCGATGATGGTGAACTCGTGCGGCAGCAGGTGCGTGCGCCAGAGCTGGAACAGGGCCGGCACCACCTTGCGGTGGGCGAGGTCGCCGGTCGCCCCGAACAGGACGAAGGCGACCGGATCGGGGACGCGCTCGAGGCGGAGCCCCTCGCGGAGCGGGTTCTCGAGGGCCCGAGCCCCCGCGCTGCGGCGGCGCGACTCCGTGGCCAGGCGCAGGTCGCGCATGGTGCGCGGCGCGTCCTTCCTGGGCGGTGCGGCTGGGCTGGTGGCCGGTGCGGGTCCGGCAACGCCGCTCGGGGCGAGGGGCATGGTCGACCCCGTGCCGCCTGCGTCCGCCGGCACGGCCCCTGTCGCGTCCCTGGTTGTCCCTGGTCTGGCGGCCACGTGCTGCTCCGTCTTCACCGCGTGGCCGCCGGTCCGGCCGTGGCCACTGGGGCCGCGTATTGCCGCTAGAGCATAGGCCGGGCCGTCGCTGCTGTCGTCTCCGTCGAGGAACGGCGACCACGGCGCGGTCAGCCCCCGTCCCGTCAGCCCCCGTCCCGGTCGGACAGCCTCCGGTGGTACGGCTGCGGCGTCCCCTTGACGTGCGCGAGCACGTCCGCGAGCTTCGCCGTCGCGAGCGCGACCACCGTGTCACCCGCCCCGCAGAAGAGCGAGAGCACGTCCGTGACCGGGTCGTGGACTCAGCCGCTGGGGAAGACGACCTTGCTCACGTCGCCGCGGACCTTGTACGGGGCCGCCGGGCCCATCACCCACTCGTCGGTCCGGTGGAGCACCCGCCCGGGATTGACGGTCTCGGAGTCCACGAGCGACAGGTCGGGCACGCCGTGCGGGACGATCTGGACCCGCCCCGGGGGATGCCGCAGGCGTTCGCCAGGAGGCCGGCGGCTGCGCTCGACATCACGACCGTGGTCGCGGAGAGCTCGATGAGCCGGCTGAGGATCCGCCGCTGCGACGGCGTCGGGGTGCGCAGGACGGTGTGCAGTGTGCTGATGACGGGGACGGTCGGCGCTTCGCCGAAGTCGAGCACGTAGGCGCCATCGACCCCGCCCCAGATCCCGTACTCGTGCCGGATCGAGAAGTGTCCATGCTGGACGCGTTGAGCCGCCTGGCGGTCGCGTGGTAGTCCTCGAGGGAGTCCCGCCGCATGCGGTGGCGGACCGAGGCCGGGTACGCCTCGGGTCCACTGGCGGGATGCAGGGCGACCACCAGGTGCGGCCCGAAGGCCGCAGCGAGGTCGCTGGTGAACGTCGCGATGCCCCACCGGTGCCGCAGGGACATCGAACCAGAGGCGGTCAGCGCCGTCGATCAGGTCGGATCGAGGAGCGCCGCACCCCGTGGGTCCGGGGTCGGCCCCCGGCGCGTGCCACCGGGAGGGGCGCGACGCGACCGGGCCGACGGTCCGAGCACCGCCCGCGAGATCCGGACGGCCTGGCGTTGGTGGCGGGAGTCAGGCGCCCGTCACCTGGGTTGCACGGGGGCCCTTGGGGCCTTCCTCGACTTCGAAGGTGACGGGTTCTCCGCCCTTGAGGCTGTCGAGGGTGAGGGGGGCGACGAGGCTGTCGCGGTGGAAGAAGCGATCCTGCCCGTCGTCACCGGTGATGAAGCCGAAGCCGCGGTCGAGCACGACCTTCTTGATGGTCCCGTTGGCCATGTCTTGGTTCTTTCTCTTCCCGAACCGAAGAGAGAAGACGCACGGCCCGTTCGAGAAGGTAGAGGAGGGGACCACGCGAGGTGTTGCCGAGAGCGGCGACCACCCAACCATACGCCCCCCGGACCGATACCACAATGACCTCCCATTCGGGGGCCCGAGTCGCAGGGTTATCCCGTGGCGGCCGTGTCGGGCGCGCGCCGGGCCCGGGCACCGGTCTCGGACCCCATCGAATCGGCCTCGATCGCGAGCACCTTGCCCAGGCGCCGCACATGCCGAGGCTCCCCGGAGAAGGACGCCGAGAGGAACACCAGGGCGTTCTCCACGGCGGGCTCCATGCCGATCACGCGGGCACCCATCACGAGCACGTTCATGTCGTCGTGCTCGACGCCCTGGTGCGCCGAGTAGGTGTCATGGCAGAGGCCGGCGCGAATGCCGCGCAGCTTGTTGGCCGCGATGCCGGCGCCAACGCCGGATCCGCAGAGCAGGATCCCGCGGTCCGCGCGACCTTCCCTGATGGCGAGCCCGAGGGCACGCGCGAAGTCCGGGTAATCGTCGGCGGCGTCGGAGCCGTCGCCGCCGAGGTCGATCAGCTCGGCATCCGCGTCGAGGCGCGAGCGCAGCCTGCCCATCAGCTCGTCCTTGAATGCGGCACCGGCGTGGTCGGCGGCGAAGGCGATGCGCACGGCCGTCGTCTCAGTGGCCGTGGCCGAGGGTCACGCCCTGGCGGCCGTGGAGCCCATCGCGCACGACACGCCGGCCGATGTCGGTGACGTTGGCGACCGTCAGCCCGAAGGCCTCGAAGATCTTCGGGGCCGGGGCACTGGCGCCGTACCGGTCCACGCCGAGGATCGCGCCCTCGTCGCCCGCGTACCGCTCCCAGCCCAGCGAGATGCCGGCTTCGACCGTGACGCGCTTGCGCACGGACGGCGGCAGCACCGACTCGCGGTACGCCTGGTCCTGCGCCTCGAAGCGCTCCCAGGAGGGCAGCGACACGACGCGCGTCGGGATCCCCTCGGCCTCGAGCGCCTCGGCGGCCGCGAAGCAGAGCGAGAGCTCCGAGCCCGTGCCGACCATGATCAGCGCAGGCGTGCCGCCGACGGCCTCGCGCAGGACATACCCGCCACGGCGGACGCCCTCGCGGGCCAGCGTGTCGGTGCCGGGCAGCGTCGGGAGCTTCTGGCGGGTCAGCGACAGGGCGACCGGACCCGATGACGCGCCCGCGACGTGCGGCCGCTCCACGGCCAGCGCCCAGGCGGCGGCCGCCTCGTTGGCGTCGCCCGGGCGGAGGAACCAGAGGTTGGGGATGGCGCGCAGGGCGGCGTAGTGCTCCACCGGCTGGTGGGTGGGGCCGTCCTCGCCCACGCCGATCGAGTCGTGCGTCCAGACGTAGACCTCGTGCAGGCCCGAGAGCGCCGCGACCCGGACCGAGCCGCGCATGTAGTCGCTGAAGGTCATGAACGTGGCGGTGTAGGGGATGAAGCCGCCGTGGTACGCGATGCCGTTGGCGATGGCGCCCATCGTGTGCTCGCGGACGCCGAAGCGGATGTTGCGGCCCGCGTGATCGGGCGCGAAGTGGTCGTGGCCCAGCGCCTTGATGTCGGTCAGGTTGGACTCCGACAGGTCTGCGGATCCGCCGAACAGCTCCGGCAGCGCCGCGCCCAGCGTCTGGATCAGGTCCTGGCTCGCGTTGCGTGTCGCGACCTCGGAGCCCGTGGGGTAGGCGTTGAGCGCGGCGTCCCAGCCGTCGGGCAGGTCTCCGGCGATGCGGCGGCGCAGCTCCGCGCCCTCGGCCGGGAAGGCCGAAGCGTAGGCGTCGAGCGCGGCGTTCCAGGCGGCTTCGGCAGCCTCGCCTTCGCGCACGGAGCGGCGGAAGACAGCGAGCGCCTCGTCGGGGACGAAGAACGTCTGGTCCGGATCCCAGCCGTAGGCCTCCTTGGTGAGGCGGACCTCGTCGGGGCCGAGCGGGGCGCCGTGGCTCTTCTGGCTGTCCTGCTTGTTGGGCGAGCCGAAGCCGATGTGGGTGCGCACGAGGATCAGCGACGGGCGGGGATCGGCCTTGGCGGCGGTGATGGCCGCGTCGATCGCCTCGACGTCGTTGCCGTCCTCGACGCGCTGGGTGTGCCAGCCGTAGGCGGCGAACCGGGCGAGCACGTCTTCGGTGAAGGTCCAGGCCGTGGGCCCGTCGAGCTGGATCCCGTTGCTGTCATAGAGCGCGACGAGCTTGCCGAGCTGCAGGTGGCCCGCGAGGGACGCGGCCTCGGCGGTGATGCCCTCCTGGAGGTCGCCGTCGGAGCAGATCGTGAACGTCCGGTGGTCGATGACGTCGTGGCCGGGCTTGTTGAACTCGCCGGCGAGCCGGCGTTCGGCGATCGCCATGCCCACGGCGTTCACGAACCCCTGGCCGAGCGGGCCGGTCGTCGCCTCGACGCCCTTGGTCCACCCGTACTCGGGATGGCCCGGGGTCCTGCTGCCCCACTGGCGGAAGCTCTTGAGGTCGTCGAGGCTGACCTCGTACCCCGCGAGGTGGAGCAGGGAGTAGAGCAGCATCGACGCGTGGCCCGCGGAGAGCACGAATCGGTCGCGGTTGGGCCAGGTGGGGATCGTGGGGGCGTGCCGGAGGTGCCGCGTCCAGAGCGCGTATGCCATCGGCGCCATGCCCATCGGGGCGCCCGGGTGGCCGGAGTTCGCCTGCTGCACGCCGTCGATGGCGAGCGTGCGGATCGTGTTGACGCAGAGGCGGTCCAGCTGGTCCGAGGCGGGGGTCATCGATCTCTCCGGTGTGCGCGGCGCCGGTCGGAGGGACCGGCGCATCGGGGCGGCGGCGGTGCAAGCGGCGGCGATCGGCAGGCGATCGGCCGCGGGCCGCCATCGTACCCCTCAGGCCGTCGTATCCTCGACACATGCCTGCCATCCGTGCCCCCCGCCGCCGCCACGCCACCGACCGGCCCTCGGTCGTCGTCCTGGGCGATCTCGTGGTGGACGTGGTGCTGGGGCCGGACAAGGCCCTCGAGCGCGGCACGGACGTCACCGGACGGGTGATGTTGCGCCAGGGCGGGTCGGCGTCGAACACCGCGCGCTGGCTCGGGCGCCTGGGGACACGGGCGTCGCTCGTGTGCGCGATCGGCTTCGATGCCCCGGGCCGGGCGCTGGTCGCCGCCGTCACCGCCGACAAGGTGCTGGTGCGTGCGGTCCGCGTGGCCGGGGCACGGACCGGGCGGATCGGCGTGCTCGTGGAACCGGGCGGCGAGCGTTCGTTCGTCACGGAGCGCGGAGCGGCCCTGCGCCTCCGCCCCGGGGATCTCAAGCCCGAGTGGTTCACGGGCGCCGATGCGCTCCACCTGCCCGCGTACTCGCTGCTCGATCAGCCACTCGGGGAGGCGGGGATGGCGGCGGCCGGGCTGGCGCATGCGGCCGGCGCGCTGGTCACGGTTGACCTCTCGTCGTCGGCGCCGCTGCTGGCCGGGGGCCGGCGCGCCGCCATGGCCCTCGTGCGCGAGGCCGCCCCCGACCTGCTGTTCGCCACGAAGGACGAGGCCCGCGCGCTGCTCGGCGCCAAGGACGAGGACCACCTCCTGGACCTCGCCCCGATCGCCGTCGTCAAGCGTGGCCGCAAGGGCGCCACCATCCACCTCCGCGACGGCAAGGCCGCGCTCCGTTTCGAGGTGGCGACCACGCCGGTCAAGGCGCCCGACACGACCGGTGCCGGGGACGCCTTCGACGCCGGGTTCCTGGCGGGCTGGCTCGATGCCCGACAGGCGGGGCTCGCCCCCGCTGCCGCGCTCCAGCGGGGTGCGGTCACCGGCAACAGGACGGCGCTGCGCCACATCTCGAGTGCTCCCGTGGAGCTTGTCTTCGGCTGATCCGGAGCGACCGCGGTTCTCGTGCTACCGCCTCACAACCAGGGGTCAAGCGTGATCGGGTTCTTCGACATCTCCGAGCCATCGCGACTCGCCGCAACTGCATTGGAAGCCCTGGCGCATGAGTTCCGATCCCGGGCAGTGCCGGCCGTCGCCCTCTCCAGCACCTTGCCGGGCGGGTCGGCGGTCGTGAGGCTCGATTTCGGCTCCGCTCGAGCGGCAAGGATCTCATTCGTGCCGAACGAGGACGGGATGCAGATCTCCGCCACGATTTCGGATCACGGCACCGTCTGCAAGGACCTCGGGTCCTACGATGCCTCGGACATGGGACGCGTCGGCGAGATCCTGGCCGAGATGGTGCGCGAGATCAGGGCATCGGTTTCCGCCACCTGACCTTGCAGGCGCACCGCGTGCTCATGCGCGGGACGCACGTTCTCGGCCGCGGGTGGTCGCCGGCGTGCGTGCCCCGCACGGTGACAACCGGCCGGGCGGCGTGCTGACGTCAGGCCGGGGCGGCGACCTCGTCCTGCCCCGTCGCGGGACCCGGTTCGCCGACCGCGAGGAGCCCGCTTTCGACTTCCGCTCGCTCGAACGCGATCCGTTCGACCTGCTCGATCCACGGCCGGGCCGCGGCCATGACCTTGGCCGGGTCGTTGGCCAGGAAGAGGCGCCGCTGGTCGCCCGCGACCCAGCCCTGCGAGGCGGCCGTCCGGACGATCACCTTGCGGGTCGTCCGCAGCCGCTCGCGGCCCTCGGCGAACTCCGGCCAGTCCATACCGGCCGCCTGCGCCTCGGCGATGACGATCTCGTCGGTCAGGAGCGCGGAGAGGTTGCCCCAGAACGTCTCGGGGCTGTCGGCGGTCGCGAACTCCTCGATGAGCGCCTGCATCCTGTGAGCATGGGCCATCGGCACGCCCGGGGCGATCCCCCGAAGGTGGCGGGTGTTCGCCGGTAGACGGCCCCCGGCGGAGCGCCCCAAGCACCGGCGGACTGGTTCCTACGCCTTCAGGAAGCGGTCGAACCAGTCGAGCATGCGGGTCATCCGGTCGATGCGGCGGTCGATGCGGCCGGTCGCCTGGATGCCGTGGTACTCCTCCGGATAGAGGATGTACTCCACTTCGCGGCCAAGCCAGCGCAGCGTGGCGAAGTACTGCTCGTTGTCCGACGTCGGGCAGCGGCGGTCCTGCTCGGCCTGGAGCATCAGCAGCGGCGTGTGGACGTTGGCCACGTTGCGCAGCGGGGACTGGCGCCAGAGGAGGTCGATCCCCTCGGGGGTCGTGGGGTTGCCCATGTGCGACGCGCGACAGTACTCGGCTCCGGAGTCGGAGTGCGCCCAGGTGGAGATCTGGTTGGTCACGCCGTTCTCGGAGACCGCCCCGCGGAACCGGTCCGTCGTGCCCACGAGCCAGTTGACCATGAAGCCGCCGTACGAGAGCCCCAGCACGCCAAGGCGGTCGGGGTCCGCGAGGCCGAGCGAGACGACGTGGTCCACGGCGGCGTGGACGTCGTCGGCATCCACCTCGCCCCAGTGGCCCAGCTGCGGGGTGATCCACTCGGCGCCGTAGGAGATGGAGCCGCGGATGTTGGGCAGCACGACGCGGTAGCCGCGGGCGCAGAGGAGCACGGCCTCGAGCGGGGGTGCGGGTGCCCACGCACCGAGGGGTCCGCCGTGGACGTCCACGACCGTGGGCAGGGCTTCGTCGGAAGCCCCGGCCGGCGAGACGATCCATGCCTCGACCGGGCCGCCGGGCCCCGGGGCCTCGACGCGGCGGAGCGTGGGCCAGGCGAGGTCGCGCGTCCAGGCCGACCCGAGGCTGGTCGCCGGCCGCAGGTCGCCCGAGGCTTCCACCAGGCACAGCTCCGGCGGCCGCCCCTCGAGCGTCGAGGTCACGGTGATTCGGCCGCCGCCGAGGGCGAGCGTGTGGGCCATGGTGTCGCCGTGCGCGAGGCGGACGGGATCGCCCGAAGGTCGTCCGGTATCGAGGTCGACCGGGAAGCGCCATGGGTGGGTCCGCCCGCGATCGGTGACCAGTGCCACGATGCCGTTGCCGTCCCAGAACGGGCCCGAGCGCTGCTCGCTCTGCCAGCCGAAGAGGTCGGTGTCGGCCCAGTCGCCGATCGGGCGGTCGAAGTCCGGCGCCAGCGCCACCGCGGGCGCGGAGCCATCGGCCGGGCCGGCGAAGAGCGAGGGCGAGATGTCGTCGAAGTAGTCGGGATCGTCCACGCCCACCGCCACGAGCCAGCGTCCGTCCGCGGAGTAGGCGGGCTTGGAGCAGTGACCCGCGAGCGCGAGGACCTCCCGCGGTTCCGGCAGGACCGCCAGGCGTTCACCCGTGGCGCCCGCCGGCACGACGACCTCCCAGATCGACGTCCGGGGGTGCAGGTCGGCGTCCACCCGCGGGTCCGACGTGAACGCGATCGCCGCCCCGTCCGGCCGCCAGCAGATCCCGGACACGCCTGCCCCGATCTCCGTGAGCCGCGTCGGCACCGCTCCGTCCTCGGCTGCGACCACGTGCACCTGCGACCGGCGGTCAACGTACCCCTCGTAATCCCAGCGGAAGTCCAGCGTGGTGACGCGGCGGGCGCGGGGGGCCTTGGCATCCTTCGCCCCGGGGGTCCCGGGCTCCGGCGGCACCGGTCCCACGATGAGCCGGTGGGGTCCGGCCGCCGCGGTGAAGGCTATGGACCGGCCATCCGGCGACCAGGCGATCTCGCCCGCGGACAGCGTGCCCAGCGCCGGCGCGACCGGTTCGCCACCGCGCAGGTCCAGGATCCGGATCGAGGTCCGCTCGTCGTCCTTGACCTTGCGCGTGAACGCGACCCGCGCGCCGTCGGGCGAGAGCAGCGGCCGCATGTCGCGGACCGCGCCGGTCGTCAGCCGCAGGGGCTCACCCCCTCCCGCAAGCGGGACCAGCCAGAGGTGGGAGACGTACTCGTCGCCCTCCACGAACCTGCGGGTCACCACGGCGAAGGAGCCGTCCGGGGCGAGATCGTGCTCCTCGAGGACAACCTGGTCGCGGAGGGTCTCGGGGTTGGGGAGCCGGGGCTCCGTCTGCAGCGCACTCATGGCGCGGAGCCTAGCCGTCAGAGCGCGCCCTCGCACGCCCCGTATCACCGGACGTACCCTTGACTCCATGATCACCCCCGACCGCCTCGCCGTCGCCCCCGAGGTCGCCGACGCGCTCGCCGCCGGCCGCCCGGTCGTCGCCCTCGAATCCACGCTCATCAGCCACGGCCTGCCATATCCGCAGAACGTGGAGGTCGCCACCGCGTCCGAGCTTGCGATCCGCGAGTCGGGCGCCGTCCCGGCGACGGTCGCGCTCAACGAGGGCCGGCTCCTGGTGGGCCTCTCGGGCGACCAGCTCGAGGCGCTCGCGACCGCGCCCAAGGGGTCCGTGCGGAAGGTGTCGCGCCCCAACCTGGGGCTCGCGATCGCGTCCGGCCACTGGGGCGCCACGACCGTGGCCGCCACGATGATCGCCGCGGAGTCGGCGGGTATCAGGGTCTTCGCCACCGGCGGCATCGGCGGCGTCCACCGCGGGGCGCTCGGCGGCGCCCACGGCGCCCACGCCTCGTTCGACATCTCGGCGGACCTCGACGAGCTGGCCCGGACGCCGGTCGTCGTCGTCTGCGCCGGCCCCAAGGCGATCCTCGACGTGCCCCTCACGCTCGAGTACCTCGAGACCCGCGGCGTGCCGGTGGTGGCCCTCGGCATCGACGAGATCCCGGGCTTCTACAGCCGCCGCAGCGGCATCCCGGCGCCGTCCCACGTGCCGGACGTCGCGGCCGCCGCCGCGGTGATCCGGGCCCACGCGGCGATGGGCCTGGTATCGGGCCTCGTGATCTGCAACCCGGTCCCGGAGGCGGACGCGCTGCCGCTCGAGATCGCCCGCGCCGCCATCGACCAGGCGATCCGCGAGGCCGACGTGGCGGGTGTCACCGGCGCCGCGGTCACGCCCTGGCTGCTCGCGCGGGTGGCGGCGATCACGGGCGGGGCGTCGGTCAAGGCCAACATCGCGCTCATCGTCAACAATGCCCGGGTCGCCGGGTATCTCGCCACCGAGCTGGCCGGCACACCCGGCTGACGCCGGGCCGCAAGCCACCGAAGGAGGGAAGCCCGTGTCGGCAGCACACCCGGGCGTCTCCGCCGATCTGCCCCCCGCCATCTCGGTCGCCGCGCTCCACCGCGTCTACGACACGAAGCCCAAGCCCGTCATCGCCCTCGCCGGCGTGGATCTCGAGGTCGCCCCGGGCGAGTTCTTCGGCCTGCTCGGGCCCAACGGGGCGGGCAAGACGACGCTGATCAAGATCCTCACGACGCTGCTGCTGCCGACGTCGGGGTCGGCCGCCATCTTCGGCTTCGACGTCGCCTCCGACAGCCGGCGGATCCGCCGGATCATGAACATGGTCGCGGGCGGCGAGCAGTCGGGCTACGGGATCCTCACCGTCCGCGAGCAGCTCTGGATGTTCAGCCAGTTCTACGGCCTTGGCGGCAAGGAGGGCTGGCGGCGGGTGGACGAGCTGGTCGAGGCGGTTGGCCTCGTCGAGCAGCGCCTCCAGCGCGTGAGCACCCTCTCCACCGGCCAGCGCCAGAAGATGAACATGGCACGCGGCCTGCTCAACGACCCGTGGATCCTGTTCCTCGACGAGCCCACCCTGGGCCTCGACGTGGCCGCCGCGCGTGGCATCCGTGAGCTGGTCCTCGAGTGGAAGGCGGCGGTGCCGGGCCGGACCGTCCTGCTCACCACCCACTACATGGCCGAGGCCGACGAGCTGTGCGAGCGGATCGCGATCGTGGACCACGGCCGGATCCTCGCCATCGGCACGCCCGAGGAGCTCAAGCGGCACGTCCAGCGGGAGTCGATCTTCCGCCTGGAGCTGGATCGCCTCGACGGCGGGACGGCCACGCTCGCCCGCCTGCCGGGGGTCGTCTCCGCGGCGCTTGCGGCAGACGTGGACGCGGAGGTGCAGCGCTTCGTGGTCAACCTCGTGCTGGTCGAGGATGCGGCGCTGGGCGCCGTGGTCACGGCGCTCGGGGGCCTGGGCTCGCAGATCCTCGCCCTGCGCAAGTCGGAGCCGACGCTCGAGGACGTGTTCGTGGAGCTCGTCGGGCGGGGCTTCGCCACCGGGGACACCGATGGCTGAGCGGCCCGTGAGCAGGCCGGCGGACGGTCCTCCCGGCATCTTCGCGAGCTCCCGCGGCGGCACCGACCCTCGCACTGCCGCGGAGTGGACCCGGCGCCAGGTCGTCGAGAGCAACCTGCGAGCCGTCGTGGGCCGGGCCTACCCGCGTGTGCGGGGCATGAACCGCGAGCCGTCGTGGGTCTTCTTCGAGATCCTGCTCCCGTTCCTGACCACGTCGGCGTTCGTCCTGGTCTACCGGGCCCTCGCGGCCCCCGAGGCGTACATCGGCTTCGTGGTCCTCGGCGGGGCGCTGTCGGCCTTCTGGCTCAACGTGATCTGGATGATGGCCGGCCAGCTCTACTGGGAGAAGAGCCAGGGCAACCTCGAGCTCTACTTCGCGGCGCCGATGCACCTGATGTCGGTGCTGCTGGGGATGGCCGTGGGCGGGCTGATCATGAGCTCCACGCGGGCGGTGGCGGTGCTGGTGATCTCGTCGCTGGTCTTCGGCGTCACGTTCTCGGTCCAGCAGTGGGGCCTGGTCGCCGTGGTGTTCCTGCTGACCATGACCTCGCTCTACGGCCTGGGCATGGTCCTCGCGAGCCTGTTCCTGGTCTGGGGACGCGAGGCGTTCCACCTGACCAACCTGTTCATCGAGCCGGTCTACTTCGTCTCCGGGCTCAACTTCCCGGTCGCCCGGCTGGGTGCCCTGGGCGCGATCGCCATCGCGACGATCCCGTTCGCCGTCGGCCTCGACGCGATGCGCCAGCTGGTCTTCGCGGGCGACGAGCTCCTTGCCGGGACGCCGCCGCCCGAGGTGGAGGCACTGATCCTGCTGGCCATGACGGTCGTCTTCGGCCTTGCCGCCCGGCGGCTGATCCGCGCCATCGAGCGGATGGCCCGCGCCCGCGGCAGCCTCTCGATCCGCTGGCAGTGAGCGCCACCTCGTTCGATCCCCGGCGGGCGGAGGGCGGCGGCCTGCGCGACACGCTGCGCAGCCTCCGGACGGCCACGCTCCTGGGCTGGCGCGTCGAGTCCAACTGGACCGACCCGACGCTGTTCGTCATCTACACCGTCGCCAAGCCGGTCGCCTCGCTCCTCCTGCTGTACGCGATGGTGGCCATCGTGGGCGGTGGCGCGGATGCGTCCGCCCGGACGTTCGTCGTGCTCGGCAGCGCGCTGTGGGCGATGCTGGTGGCCGGGATCGCCGGACCGGCCTGGTCCGTGCTCGAGGACCGCGAGCGCTACCGGATGCTCAAGTACCTGTACGTGAGCCCGTCCACGTTCCTGGTGACGCTGGTAGGCCGCGGGATCGCGCGGCTTGCTGCGGGATCCCTGGGGACCGCCGTCGCGCTCGTGTTCGCGGTGCTGGCCCTGGGCCTGCGGATCGACCTCGGCACGGTCCACTGGCCGCTGCTGCTGGTGACCCTCGTCCTGGGGGTGGTGCCGATCCTGGCCTTCGGCATCGGGCTGGCCGCCGTGTGCCTCCAGACACGCCAGGAGAGCTGGTCGTATCCGGATGCCGTCGCCGGGGCGATGTTCCTCGTCAGCGGCGTCGTCTTCCCGCTCGCGATCCTGCCCGATCCGGTGGAGGTCCTGGGCCTGCTGAACCCGATCACCTGGTGGGTGGACGGCGTCCGCCTCGCGGTCCTGCCCGGCGGGCCCTCGTCGATCGGCGGCCCCGGCTCGGTGTGGACTGCCGTCACCGGTTCCGCTGCGCCGGACGCGATGACCGTCGTCCTCGTCTTGTCCGCCACGGGAGCGGTGGTTACACTCGCATCGACCGCGATCTTCCGGTCGAGCGAACGCCGGGCGCGCGATCTCGGGCTGCTCGACCGCACCACCGGCTCCTAGCCGCCGGTGGGCGAGCGAGGCGCGACGACCGAAGCGAGGGATACACCGCATGCGGATCTACGAGGGGAGCCCGCGCCAGGACTTCGAGGAGGTGTTCCGCTCGATCGGCGCCTTCCTCGACAGTCGCAACATGCGCGACATCCTCCTGGTCGAGGTGCCGGACGGCTTCGTGGTCCAGGGGCTCGTGGTCGATGGGACCGCGAGCAACGCCTGGTCGGACACGATCGGCTCCGTGACCAAGGAGACCTACACCTTCCTGGACGACGACATCGCCAAGTTCATGGAGGAATGCGTCGGCCGCCGGGGCACCGGGGCGATCGCCGCCATGAAGCCGGGCTACGAGCGCGCGCTGCGCGTGGTCGGGCGCTGGATGGACGCCCAGCACCCGAGGGACATCTTCCTGCTCGAGCAGGAAGGCGCCTTCGTCCTGCGGCTCCTGATGTCCGGGCAGGCGGGCGCCCACCACCTGCTCGCCGAGTTCACCCACGAGGACATCGAGTCGATGATGTCCCAGGGTCCCGCGTACCGCGCGAAGACGATCGGGACCCCGGCGCCCAAGTGACACGCCGCCCCGCAAGGGGCACAATCAGCCACAGTTCTGTCGTAGCGAAGGAGGCCCGAGCCCGATGAAGGCGCTGCGGACCGTTGCCGTCGCGCTCGGGGTCACCCTGGGCGCACTGATCGTCATCCCCATGGTCGTCCTGGCTGGACTCTTCGTGTGGCTCAAGCTCACCGAAGAGGACGACGAGGAAGCGCTGGAGCTCGAGCAGGAAGGCGCCTGATCGAAGCGCCTGCGCCGGCGGACCCCGTGCCCGCCGGCGACCGGAGCCCACGCACGACGCCCGCCGGAACGGCGGGCGTCTCGGTTTCCGCGGGCCGGTCGAGGTCGCCGTCGGCCCGCGACCTGCGTCTCGCCGAGACCGGCATCCTCCTGACCGCGGTCATCTGGTCGCTCAACTTCGTCGTGGTCAAGGCCTCGATCGCGGAGATCGGCCCGCTCACCTTCAACGCCGTCCGCTACGGCATCGCGACCATCACGCTGTTCACGCTGCTGCGCCTCCGGTCCGGGACGATCCGGGTGCCCAAGGGGACCGTGCTGCCCCTGCTCGCGCTGGGCGCGTTCGGCTTCGGGTGCTACCAGGCCGCCTGGATCCTGGGCCTGATGCAGATCTCGGCCGGCGACTCCTCGCTGATCGTGGCGACCTCACCCGTCCTCACGGCGATCATCGCGGGCGTCATCGGCATCGACCGCCTGACGCCGCCCAAGCTCGCAGGCGCCCTCGTCGCGTTCGCGGGGGTCGCCATCGTGATCGGTGGGGAGGGGCACCTCACGCTGGGCTCGTCCCTGGCCGGTGATGGGCTGACGCTCCTCGCGGCGCTGATCTGGTCGCTCTACCCCGTGCTTGGCATGCGCATGCTCGCCCGCGTGGACCCGATGCAGACCACCGCCTGGACGGTCCTGGGCGGCACGCTGCTGGTGATCCCGCTGGGGATCGCGGAGGTGCTCTTCGGCGGTGGGGGTGGCACGTGGATGCCGCTGACCGTCGTCGGCGTGCTGTTCTCGGGCTCGATGGCGGCGGGCATCGCCAACGTCCTGATCTGGAACGCGATCCGCCACATCGGGCCCACCCGGGCCACGGTCACGCAGTTCCTGGTGCCGCCGGGTGCCGTGCTGCTGGGGGCGCTCTTCCTCAACGAGCCCGTGGGGCTGCCGCAGATCCTCGGTGGCGCCGTGATCGTGCTGGGTCTCTGGCTGACCCGCCAGGCCTCCATGATCCCGGGCATGCGCCGGGGCCGCAGCCTCGGCTCCTAGCCGGCTCCCGGAGCGTCAGGACCAGCGGTCCCAGCGCGCGAACTCCTCGAACGGGAGCCGGCCCCGCAGCGAGGGTCGCGCCGGCGTCCGGGCCGGCACCCCTCGATACCGGACTGCAACCGCGATTCGGGTTGCCCGGGGCCCTCGCGATTCGGTAGCATTGGAAAAACCCCCGGAGGACCGATAGACCCATGGCGAAGTATGTCTTTGTGACCGGAGGAGTCACCTCCTCGCTCGGCAAAGGCATCACCGCCGCCAGCGTCGGTCGCCTGCTCAAGGCGCGCGGCCTCTCCGTCCGCATCCTCAAGCTCGACCCGTACATCAACGTGGACCCGGGCACGATGTCGCCCTACCAGCACGGCGAGGTCTTCGTCACCGACGACGGCGCCGAGACGGACCTGGACCTGGGCCACTACGAGCGGTTCATCGACGAGAACCTGACCCAGGGCTCCAACGTCACGACCGGCCGCATCTACTCGGCCGTCATCGCCAAGGAGCGCCGCGGGGACTACCTCGGCGGCACCGTCCAGGTCATCCCGCACATCACCAACGAGATCAAGGAGCGGATCGTCCGCGTCTCCCGGGACCGGGATCCGGACGTGGTCATCGTCGAGGTCGGCGGCACGGTCGGCGACATCGAGAGCCTGCCGTTCCTCGAGGCGATCCGCCAGATGCGCAAGGACGTGGGACGCCACAACGTCCTGTACGTCCACGTGACGCTGCTGCCGATGCTGGCGGCCACGGGCGAGCTCAAGACCAAGCCCACCCAGCACTCGGTCAAGGAGCTGCGTGGCATCGGCATCCAGCCGGACTGCATCGTCCTGCGCGCTGACGGCGAGGTCCCCGACGAGATCCGCGAGAAGATCGCCCTGTTCACCGACGTGGACTACGAGGCGGTCGTCCCCGCGCCCACGGCCAGCACGATCTACGAGGTCCCGCTCCAGTTCGAGGCCTTCGGCTTCGGGCGCTGGCTGGTCCGCAACCTCGGCCTCGGCGACCCCGAGGTGGAGCCGGACCTGACCGGCTGGCGCGCGCTCGTGGAGCGGATCAAGGCGCCCAAGCCGCAGCTCGAGATCGCGCTGGTGGGCAAGTACATCGAGCTGCCGGACGCCTACCTCTCCGTCACCGAGGCTCTGCGCCACGCCTCCTGGGCCAACGGCGTCGATGCCAGGGTCCGCTGGGTGGACAGCGAGGAGCTGACGCCCGAGAACGTCGAGGAGCGCCTGGCGGGCGTCGCGGGCGTCCTGGTGCCCGGCGGCTTCGGCCACCGCGGGATCGAGGGCAAGCTGGTCGCCGCCAACTGGGCGCGCCGGCGCCGCATCCCGTACCTGGGCCTCTGCCTCGGCCTGCAGGTGGCCGTCATCGAGTTCGCGCGGTCCATCCTCGGCACGTCGGATGTCAACTCCACCGAGTTCGACATGTTCACCGCCAACCCGGTCATCGACTTCATGCCCGACCAGCGCGACCTCGAGGACAAGGGCGGCACGATGCGCCTCGGCCTCTACCCGGCCAAGCTGGCGGTGGGCTCCAAGGCCCGCGCCGTCTACGGCTCCGAGGTCATCTACGAGCGGCACCGCCACCGCTTCGAGGTCAACAACCGCTATCGCGGGACCCTTGAGGGTGCCGGCATGGTCCTCTCGGGCACATCGCCGGACGGGCGCCTGGTGGAGATCGTGGAGCTGCGCGACCACCCGTGGTTCGTTGCCAGCCAGTTCCACCCGGAGTTCAAGTCGCGCCCGGAGCGCCCGCACCCGCTGTTCCACGGCTTCGTGGCCACCTCGCTGGCGCTGCGCAACGGGGAGGAGCCGTGCCTCAAGGCCGTGGGTCCGGGCCCGAACGCCGACGCCGACGAGCAGGCGCATGCGCCGGAGACGGCCTCCGCGTCGTAGCGCCGTTCGCGCGCCGCATACCGAAGCCCCGGTCCGAGCCGGGGCTTCGTCGTTGTCGGGGCCCTGCAAGCGCTCGCCTGCGGCGAGACGCCAGCTCCCGGCGCCCGAGGGACCCGGCACCGCCGCTCGATCCGGGCCACCGGGCCACCTCCGGCCGCCGCCGTCGTCGCGGTGGCGCCGTCGTCGCGATGGCGCCGATGTGCATCCGGATCGGGCTCCAGCGCTCCCGGCGGGAGCCCGCGGGGATGGTCGGCGCGTCCCGGGAGGCCGTGAACACGGCGCTCGCCCAGCTCGAGGCCGCCGGCCTCATCGTGCGCGACGGAGGGCGCCCGTCGTGCCGGGCGTGGACCGCGCGGGGGGAGCTCGACCGGCAGGGTGCCGGTGTGCCGGTGTGCCGGCGCACCGGGAGCTCCGGCGCACCGGTTGCGGGGGGCCATTCGCCGCCCGAATCGGACCGAACCGCCCGCATCCGCGACAATGCGGCAGGGCACGATTCCGTTGATCCCGGCCGCCGGTGCTGCCGGGTTCACGGGGACCATCACCCACGCATGCCGGCGTGTCACCTTCGTCTGCCTCGGGGAATCGGGGACATGCCTCCAGGATCCTTGCCGGAGTCAGCATGTCCGCCGTCCAGTCCACCGGTCGCCGCGCGGCTGCACGTGCCATCCAGCTGCTCGCCGTGGCCCTCGCCGCGACCCTGCTGGCGCCATCCCTCACGACCGCCCAGCCCATCCTTCCCGGCGCCGTGGTGGCGCTCGGGCGGCAGTCCGCGGTGGCGGTCTCGCACCAGGTTGTCGTGACCTGGTCGGCGGCGACCGTGGGGGCGACGCGCGCCCAGCGGCTGGCGACGCTCGGGCAGCCGGCGCTGACGGACCGGGTGTCCGGCGCGGCCGGAGCACAGGCGTCGTACGTCCGCCCCTTCGGCCTGGCGGGCACCTCCGCCGTCTACCGCTTCGCGGAGCCGCTCGGCCAGGGCGCCGGGCTGACCATCGACCGGATCGCCCGGATGGCGGGCGTGGTCAAGGTGGAGCCGGACCCGTGGATGACGATCGACACGCTGCCCAGCGACGGCAATGCCGGCTACGTCTGGGGCGCGCTGGGGCCCAGCGACACCTCGGTCTACGGCGTCGCCACCTATGGCATCAACGCGGTCGCCTCCTGGGCCACCACCACGGGCTCCGGCGTCAAGGTGGGCGTGATCGACACGGGCTGGGTCAACCACACGGACCTGGCCGGCCAGAGCCTCACCGGCTACGACTTCATCTCCGACACCACGCAGGCCAATGACGGCGACGGGCGCGACGCCGATCCCTCCGACGCGGGCGACTGGGTCACCGCCGGCGAGGCGACCGCCTCCTGCACTGCCCACAACTCCACCTGGCACGGCATGCACGTGTCGGGGACGATCGCCGCGATCGCCAACAACGGGTACGGAACGTTCGGTGCTGCGCCGAACGCGAAGATCGTCCCGATCCGCGCCCTGGGCAAGTGCGGCGGATCGATGTCCGACATCGCCGACGCCCTCACGTGGGCGTACGGCGGCACCGTCGCCGGCGTCCCCGCCAACGCGAACCCGGTCAAGGTCGTCAACATGTCGCTCGGCGGCACGACATCCTGCCCGTCCTACATGCAGACCGCCGTCACCAATGCCCGGGCCGCCGGCACCGTCGTCGTCGTCGCTGCCGGCAACTCCGGCGTGGATGCAGGCCTCTCCGCTCCTGCCAACTGCACGGGCTCGCTCGTGGTCGCGGCCACCGACATCGCGGGCATCCGCTCCGTCTGGTCGGCGACCGGGTCGTCCAACTACGGGTCGATCGTGGACATCGCGGCGCCCGGCTCGTCCATCGCAAGCACGTGGAACAGCGGCACGACCACGCCGGTGGCCTCGCCCGGCGGCGATACCCTGGGCGTCATGGGCGGCACGTCGATGGCGACGCCCCACGTCGCCGCGCTGGCGGCCCTGCTGTTCGAGGACTACGGGACCGCGCAGCCCGCCGCGATCGAGTACGCGATCACCCACGGCGTGACGGCGTTCGCCGCCGATGCCTCCGCCGGCCACTGCACGACGAGCACCTGCGGTGCCGGCATCGCCAACGCGCCGGCCGCCCTCGCGGCCCTGGTCGCCGCGGACCGCACCGCCCCGACGGCCACCCTCACGCCGCCGTCGTCGCCCACCAGCGCGACAACCCTCACCTACACCGCCGGCTTCAGCGAGAGCGTCACCGGCCTCACCGCGGCCGACCTCTCGGTCACGGGCGCCGGCTGTGTCGTCGGCACGCCCACCGGGAGCGGCGCCTCGTGGACCGTGCCCGTCACCGGCTGCGCCGAGGGCAGCGTGGTCCTGACCCTGGCCGCCTCGAGCGTCGCCGACAGCCCGGTCGGCAACGTGGGCCCGGCAAGCCCGGTCACCGCCACGACCGTGACCGTGGACCGGACCGCGCCGGTCTCCGCCGCCTCGATCGTCGCGGGCTATACGACCACGACCAGCGTCACGGTCGGCTACACCGTCAGCGACGCGTCGGTGGTCAGCTCGATCACGGCCTGGTACTCCACCGCGGCCAACCTGGGCTCGCCGTCCGCCTGTGGCGCCAATGGCCTGCCGGGAGCCTCCGGGAACATCGCCTGCACGATCCCGGCGGTGGACGGCACGTACTACATCTACACGATCGCCTCCGATCTGGCCGGCAACGTGGAGCCGGCCCCGGTAACGCCGGACGACAGCATCGTCCGTGACGCGACCTCCCCGTCGGTCACCGTCAGCGGCCCGGCAACGCCCACCAGTGCAGCCACGCTGACCTTCGGGCTCACGTTCAGCGAGTCCGTCTCCGGCCTGATCTCCGCCGACCTGACCAAGGGCGGGGCCGCGTCCGGCTGCATCATCGGGACGCCGACCGGCAGCGGCACCACCTGGTCGGTGGACCTGACGACGTGCGGCGAGGGGACGGTCTCGCTCGTCGTCAACGCCAACAGCGTGGTCGATGTCCACGGACTCACCGGGCCGGTCTCGCCTTCC
>JBAXFC010000002.1:0-28298 GCA_037140135.1 Chloroflexota bacterium | reverse complement strand
CGTCGTCGCCCAGCTGTATGCGGCCGCGAACCCGGACCGGACCGAGGCGCTGGTGCTCGATGCGCCGATCGACCGGACACTGCCGATGACGGAGTTCTGGGTTGAGGCCGCGAAGGGGTTCGAGGGCGTGCTGGCAACGACGCTCTCCGCCTGTTCGCGCTACCAGGAATGCCAGGCAGCCGTGCCGGACGCGGGGCATGCGCTGGACCGGATCCGCGCCGCCGCCGATGCCGATGGCCGCATCTCCGCGGAGGTCACCGGGACCGATGGCGTGCCTCGCGCGCGGGTGGTCAGCATGCGCGCCGTGGAGGCGACGGCCCTGCGCATGATGTACGACCAGACGGGCCGGATGCTCCTGCTGCGGGCGCTGGCAGGGACCTCCGCCGGCGACCTGCGGAGGCTGGTCCGTCTGGTGGACGTCGAGGGCGGCGGAGCCCACGCGGCGACATTCGCCTACTTCGCGACCTGGTGTGCCGACGTCCGGGCCGCGCCCGGCCACAGGACGGACGACTTCACGGGCTACGTCAACGTGGCCGCCCAGGCGGGCATCCCTGCCGGCGGTGCTCGGGACATCGCCTGGGCGACGGCTGCATGCGTCTTCTGGCCCGGCCAGCCGGCAGGCTCGGACCCGCCTCCCGAGGCGACGACGGTGCCCTCGCTGATCCTCACCGCGACCGAGGACCCGATCACGCCCCCGTCGCAGGCGCACTCGGTCCTGGACCGCCTGCCCGATGCCCGCCTCGTGGAGACACAGGGCGGTGACCACGGGTCGCTCGGGGCGCCGTGCCCCAACGAGTTCATGGCGGACTTCCTCGCCGGTGGCCGGCTGCCGTACGGGCGGATCAGCCTGTGCGACGGTTCGGTCGTGGGGGACTTCGTCCCGCTCGCCCCGACACCGGCGCGAGGCGCGGACGACGCGGTCCTGGGGCTGGTCTGGGAGATCGTCGGGGCTCCGGAGGTCGTGGAGTGGAGCGGGACCTACGAGCTCAAGGTCGGCTGCGGCGATGGCGGCCGGATGACGATCGGGGTTCCCGGGCCGGATGGCCGGTCGGAGATCACCTTCGAGCAGTGCAGCTGGGCGGCCGGTGCCGTGTTCGACGGCACGGGGACGATGGACCTCGGCTCGTGGGATGCGGATCTCGCCCTCGAGTCGCCACGCGGCTCCCTGACGCTGCGTGGGAGGGGCGAGTCGCGGCACGTGACGGGGACCTGGGACGGCGCCCGCGTGGATCTCGAGCCCTGACGCCGAGGGCGCGGGTCGTCCCTCAGCGCTGCCCGAGGGCGGCGAGTCCCTGGACCAGCGACGGCAGGTCGATCCGGCCCTCGTAGATGGCGCGCCCGATGATCGCGCCCTCGCAGCCTGCGGCATGGACCGCGAGGACGTCGTTGATGGACGAGATGCCGCCGGAGGCGATGATCCTGCCCTTGCGCAGGGCCACCAGCGAGCGGAGGAGCGCGAGGTCCGGCCCGCCGAGCAGGCCATCGCGGTCGATGGCCGTCACCTCGAACGTGGAGATCCCGACTGCCGCGAGCATGCTGACCGCCTCCGCCGCCGGCACGCCCGATGCGCCTTCGCGCCAGCCCTCCCCGAGGGCGAGGCCGTTGCGGACATCGATCGACGCGGCGATGCGCCCCGGCCCGTAGCGCGTGACGAGGGTGAGGACGAGGGCGGGGTCCGCCAGCGCCGCCGTCCCGAGGACCGCACGGGACACCCCGGTTCCGAGGGCTCCTGCGACCGCTTCCCCGGTCCGCAGTCCCCCACCGAGCTCCACCTTCGCGCGCCCGTGGACTTCGGCCACGATGTCGGCCGCCAGCTCGAGCTGCTTGGGCTCACCGGAGCGGGCGCCATCGAGATCCACGACGTGCAACCAGGTCACCCCGGCGTCGGCGAAGGTGCGCGCCATGACGACGGGATCCTCGTCATAGGTCGTCTCCTGCGCGAAGTCGCCCTGGCGCAGACGCACCACGCGGCCTCCGCGCAGGTCGATCGCCGGCAGGAGCTCGAACACGTTCACCGGGCCCTCACAAGGTGGATTAGCGTTGTAGCACGCTACTACGGTAGCATCCTAGCAGAGGGCCGGGAACGTGGCCCGGCTCCGTGGAGGATAGGGATCCATCGTGGCACAAGACTGGCGGACATCGGAGACCGAGGCCCTCGTGGAGGCCGTCCTCAGGCTGGACACGCGTGAGGCCGCCGAGCGGTTCCTGCGCGACCTCTGCACGCTCGGCGAACTGCACGACATGGCCCAGCGCTGGGCGGTCGTCCGGATGCTCGACGCCGGCCTCCATTACGCGGAGATCTCCAAGCAGACCGGTGCCAGCACCGCCACCATCACGCGGATCGCCTCCTGGCTGAACCACGGCGAAGGTGGCTACCGGGACATGCTCGACCGCTTCAAGGGTTCGGACGGTTCCGTCCCCTACCCCCTCGGCGACGAGCGATGAGGGACCGCCTCCGTCTCGCGATCCCGAACAAGGGCCGCCTCCTCGAGTCCACGCTCGCGCTCCTCCACGACGCGGGCCTTGTCTTCGAGGCGACCGATCGCAGCCTCGTCTCGCGAGTCCAGAACCACCCGCTGGACATCCTGTTCGTGCGCACCGGTGACGTCATCGAGTTCGTCAATGACGGGGTCGCCGAGGCGGGCATCACGGGCGGCGACATCCTCGCCGAGAGCGGGATCGACCTGCCCGTCCTGCGACCGCTTGGCTACGGCCGCTGCCGGCTCGCCGCCGCCGTCTCCGCCGACTCCCCCTACGAGGCGATCGCCGACCTCGGGGGCACCAGGATCGCGACCTCGCACCCGCGTGTCACACGCCGCTTCTTCGAAAGCCAGGGCATCGGCGTGGAGGTGATCTCGCTGTCCGGTGCCGTCGAGGTCGCGCCCCGGCTGGGGCTCGCCGACGCCATCGTGGACCTGGTCTCCTCCGGCTCCACGCTGGCCATGAACGGCCTTCGCCCGATCGGGGACATCCTGGCCTCGGAGGCGGTCCTGCTCACCAGCGAGCCTGCCCTCCGCGCGCATCCGGCCGAGCTCGACGGCATCGTGACGATGTTCGGCTCGGTCATCGCCGCGCGCGGCCGCAAATACCTGATGATGAACGCCCCGGCCGCCAAGCTCACCGAGCTCGAGGGTCTTCTGCCCGGCCTCGAGTCCCCGTCCGTCATCCCGCTCGCGCACGCGGGCATGATCGCGATCCACAGCGTCGTTGGCGCCGACGAGGTCTGGGGGCTGCTGCCGCGCCTCAAGGCGGCCGGGG
This sequence comes from Chloroflexota bacterium, assembly GCA_037140135.1. GTDB lineage: Bacteria > Chloroflexota > Limnocylindria > Limnocylindrales > CSP1-4 > CAIXZV01. The sequence continues at coordinate 25,040 of JBAXFC010000002.1, read as the reverse complement.
CATCCGGAATCCTGGTCCTGCCGATCGAGAAGATCCTCCCGTGACCACCGTGCGGCTCACCCGTCTCGACCTCCGGACCGGCGACCCCGCTTCCGCCGGGGCCCGGGACGCCCTGTTCCGCCGCGGCGCCGTACCGGACGCGAAGGTCCGGGAGGCGGCCCGCACCATCCTCGCCGACGTCCGGGCGCGAGGTGGCGCCGCCGTCCGCGCCGCAGCCGCCCGCTTCGGCGGGGGCCGGCCCGACGGCCGCCTGATGCTCACGCGTGCGGAGCTGGAGGCCGCGGCGAGCGCCCTCGCGCCCGCCGAGCGCGATGCGCTCGAGGTCGCGATCGCCAACGTCCGCCGTTTCGCCGGCAGCCAGCGGCCAGCCGCATCGACGCGCACGACGATCGTCCCGGGCGTGGAGCTTGAACGCCGCTGGCTGCCGCTCTCGCGGGTGGGCGCGTACGTCCCGGGCGGGCTCGCGCCGTACCCGTCATCGCTCGTGATGACCGTCGTGCCGGGCCTCGTGGCCGGCGTCGGCACGACGGTGGTCGCCTCCCCGGCCGATCGGAACGGCGAGGTCCACCCGGTCCTGCTCGGGGCCGCCGGCCTGCTCGGCGTGGACGCGCTCCTCGTTGCCGGCGGCGTCCAGGCGATCGGCGCGCTGGCCTACGGCCTGCCCGATGCGGGTCTCGCCCCGGTGGACCTGGTCGTCGGGCCGGGCAGCGCCTGGGTGACGGCAGCCAAGATCGAGGTCGTGGGCGAGGTGGGAATCGACCTGCCCGCGGGCCCGTCCGAGGGCGTGGTCCTCGCGGACGCGTCGGCCGACGTCGTCACCGTCGCCGCGGACCTGATCACGCAGGCCGAGCATGGGGTGGACTCCCCCGCCCTCCTCGTCACCACGGACGCTGGGCTGGCCGACGCGGTGGAGGCGGAGGTCAACCGGATGCTGGCTGGCGCGCTGCGGCGCGACATCCTCGCCCGCTCCCTCGCGGATCACGGGCGGATCGTTCTGGTCCCGGACCTGCAGACCGGCATCGACTTCGTCAACGGTTACGGCCCCGAGCACCTCTCGATCGAGGTCGAGGATCTGGAGGGGACCGTGGACCGGATCCGCAATGCTGGCTCGATCTTCCTCGGGCGCTGGTCGCCGGAGTCCGCCGGGGACTACGCTTCGGGCGCCAACCACGTCCTGCCCACCGGCGGCCTCGCCCGATCCTGCGGGCCGCTGGCCGTGGAGATGTATGGCAAGTTCAACCAGGTGCAGCGGATCACCCGTGAGGGCCTCGCGACGCTGCGCCCGACCATCCGCACCCTCGCCGAGGCCGAGGGACTCCTGGCGCACCGCGACGCGGTGGAGGTGCGCTTCGAGAGCGACGCCGCACGCAGCAGCGAGGAGACCCGGTGAGCCCCAGCCCGTTCTCGGTGACATCGCAGACCGACCCCTCCTCGTACTCCTGGGAGGCGACCGACGAGGGTGTCGCCGAGCGCTTCGGGATCCCGCTCTCGCAGGTCCTGCGCTTCGATCTCAACACGTCGCCCGCGCCGCCGCCGATGCTCAAGGAACTGCTCGCCGAGGGCGTCTTCGAGACCAGCCTCTCGGAGTACCCGCCCGGTGACTACCGCAGGCTCGCGGAGGCCGCTGCCGCGGCCTACGGCGTGACCACCGAGGAGCTCGTTCCGGGCGCCGGCGCGGACGAGATCCTCGACATGTGCACCAAGGCCTTCCTGCCCGCGGGCGCCTCGATCGCCGTCAGCGTGCCGACCTACCCCATGTACCGCATCCACGCGGAGCAGCGGGGCGGCCACGTGATCGCGGTGCCGCGCCTCGGGCCCGACAAGGGCTGGGCGATGGACGTGCCGGCCATGCGCGAGGCAGCGCGCCAGGCGACCCTCGTGTGGATCTGCAACCCCAACAACCCCACCGGCCGGCTGGAGCCGGAGGGGGCGATCGAGACCCTGCTCGAGGGGATCGATGCCGACGCGGCCGTGGACGGGCGCGGCGTGGCCGCCGTCGTGGTGGACGAGGCCTACAGCGAGTTCACGGGGTCGTCCGTGATCGCGCTGCGCGAGCGTTTCCCCAACGTGGTCGCCGTGCGCACCGCGTCCAAGGCGTATGCGATGGCCGGTCTAAGGGTCGGCTTCGCGGTGGGCGATGCCGAGACGATCCGGCGCCTCTCGGTCTACCGGGCGCCCGGATCGATCTCCACCATCTCGGTGACGGCGGTGGCGAAGGCACTCCGGGAGCCGGAGGCGATGCGCGCCAACGTCGGCCGGGTCGGGCGCGAGCGACCCCGCCTTGCCGCGGCGCTGGCCGCGCTCGGCTGGCGTCCCGGGCCCTCGGTCACCAACTTCATCCTGCTCGACCTCGTCACGCCGGAGCGTGCCGAGGCGGCCTCGCTCGGGCTGATGGCCCGCGGTCTCGTGCCGCGCACCTTCGGCGCCGGCCATCCGCTCGTCCACTGCCTGCGCGTCACCGTGCGCGGCCCGGAGGAGAACGACCGCTTCATCGCGGCCGCCGCCGAGATCGCCCCCACGCTGCCGCCCGTCCCGGAGACCACCGCATGACCACACCCCTGGGCACCCTGGAGATCCTCGAGCGCGGCGCGCGCCGTGTCCGCGTCGCCCGCCGGACGCGCGAGACCGACATCACGCTCGCCCTCGACATCGATGGCACCGGTCGAGGGGACGTCGAGACCGGGATCGGCTTCTACGACCATCTCCTGACCGCATTCGCGCACCATGGCCTGTTCGACCTGGAGGTCCGGGCGACCGGAGACCTCCACGTCGATGAGCACCACACCGTCGAGGACGTCGCGCTGGTCCTGGGAGCCGCCCTGGCCGAGGCCCTCGGTGACCGGGCCGGCATCAACCGCTTCGGCGACGCGAGCGTGCCCATGGACGAATCCGTGGCGACGGCGGTGATCGATGTCGGCGGTCGCCCGTACGCGGTGATCGACCTGCCCTTCCGCGCCGAGCGCGCCGGGACGCTGCCACTCCAGCTGATCGACCATGCGCTCGAGTCGTTCACGCGGACCTCCGGCTCGACGCTCAACCTGCGTGGCGCCGGCCGCAATGACCACCACCTCGCCGAGGCCGCGTTCAAGGCCTTGGGCCGAGCGCTGCGGGTCGCCTGCGAGACCGATCCGCGGCGGACCGGCGTCGCCTCCACGAAGGGCTCGCTCGGGTGACCGAGGCGGTCGTCGTCGACTACGGCGCGGGCAACCTGGTCTCGATCGAGCAGGCGCTGGTGGCTGCAGGGGCCTCTGTCCGGCGGGTCGTCACCGCCGCCGGGATCGGCGAGCCGGATCTGCTCGTGGTGCCGGGGGTCGGGGCTGCGCAGCCGGCTATGGACCGGCTGCGCGAGGGCGGCTTCGTGGATCCGATCCGCGCCTGGGTTGCCGCCGACCGCCCGTTCCTGGGCATCTGCCTGGGCCTCCAGCTGCTCTACGAGGGCAGCGACGAGGATGGCGCCACGACCCTGGGCATCCTGCCCGGCCGCACCATCCGCCTCGAGGGGGCGCCAACCCTGCCGCACATCGGCTGGAACCAGGTGGAGCGCCGGTACGGACACCCGGTCTTCGAGGGCGTCGCACCGGACGCCGACTTCTACTTCGTCCACTCGTACGTGGGCGCACCCGCGGGCCCGGGAGCCGACGGCGTGATCCTCGCCGAGACCGAGCACGGCACGCGCTTCGTGTCCGCCGTGGCGCGCGGGCGCCTGCTGGGCGTCCAGTTCCACCCGGAGCGCTCGGGTGCCAACGGCCTGCGCCTGGTCGCCAACCTCGTCCGCCTTGCGGGTGCCGCCTGATGCTCCGGCGCCGCGTCATCCCCTGCCTCGACGTCGCCAACGGGCGGGTCGTGAAGGGCACCAACTTCGTGGATCTCGTCGACGAGGGCGATCCGCCCGAGCTCGCGGAACGCTACGCCCGCGAGGGTGCGGACGAGCTCGTCTACCTCGACATCTCCGCCGCTCCCGAGGGCCGCGGCACGCTCCTCGACATCGTCGAGCGGACGGCGCGCCGCGCGTTCGTGCCCCTCACCGTCGGCGGCGGCGTGCGCAGCGTTGACGACATGCGCGACGTCCTTCGGGCCGGCGCCGACAAGGTCAGCCTCAACACCCGTGCGGTGGCGGACCCCGACCTGGTCACCCGGTGCGCGGCGCGGTTCGGGTCGCAGGCGGTGGTGGTCGCCATCGACGCGCGGCGGGTCCCGGATGGCACGCCCGGCCTCCCCTCCGGGTTCGAGGTGGTGGTCAAGGGCGGGCGGGAGCCGGTGGGTCTCGATGCCGTCGCGTGGGCCGTCCGCTGCGTGGAGCTGGGGGCGGGCGAGCTGCTCGTGACCTCCATCGACCGCGACGGGACCAAGTCGGGCTTCGACACGGTGCTGCTGCGGGCGATCTCGTCGTTGGTCCCCGTGCCGGTGATCGCGTCCGGGGGCGCCGCCGGCCCGGACGACTTCGTCACCGCGATCCGCGAGGGCGGCGCCGACGCCGTGCTAGCGGCCAGCATCTTCCATCGCTCCGAATACACGATCGCGCAGGTCAAGGCGGTCATGGCCGCTGCCGGCCTGCCGGTGCGCACGCTTGACCAGGAGGCCTCCGCATGACCGCCCGAACAGGACCAATCGACCTCGCGCTCGGGGTGGACCCCGCCGACGTGCGCTGGGATACCTCCGGTCTCGTCGCGGGTGTCGTCCAGGACGTGGCCGATGGCCGGGTCCTGATGGTCGGCTGGCTGGACGTGGAGGCCCTCGCAGCAACCCTCGGCTCAGGGGAGGTCCACTTCCACTCCCGGTCCCGGGGCCGGCTCTGGCGCAAGGGCGAGACGTCGGGGAACCTGCTCCGCCTGCGTTCCCTCGCGCTCGACTGCGACGGCGACACGCTCCTGATCGGCGTTGACCCCATGGGTCCCACGTGCCACCGGGAGACCCGCTCCTGCTTCGATCCCGACGAGCTGTCCGGCGCGGTCGCCGGGTCCGCCCCGGTCAACGTCCGGGCCGGTGCGCCCGGCCCCGAGCCGCAGGGCTTCGGATGGCTCGAGAAGCTGTGGGCGACGATCGCCGAACGTGCCGTGACCCGCCCCTCGGGCTCGTACACGGTCACGCTGCTCGACGGCGGCGTGGACCTCGCCGGGCGCAAGGTGGCCGAGGAGGCGACGGAGGTGCTGCTCGCCGCCAAGAACGACGAGGCTGCAGAGGCCGGCGGCGGACCGCGCGGCGGGACCCGCGAGCAGCTCGCGGGCGAGGCCGGCGATCTCCTCTACCACGCCCTGGTGCTGCTGGCCGAACGCGGCCTGGAGCCGCGCGCGGTCCTGGACGTCCTGCGCGGCCGCCACGGGGACTCCGGCCGGGGCTGACCGCGTCGAAGGCGAGGCTCAGCCCGCGGCGGCGACCCGTACGACGGACCGGTTGCGCTTGCCGACGCGCACCTCGTACCACTCGCCCGAGATCGGCGCGGGCATCGCGGCCGCCGGATCGGTGACGCGCTCGCCGTTGACCGTGATCGCACCGCCGGTGATCAGCCGGCGGGCCTCGCCGCGTGAGGGGGCAAGGCCAGTCTCCGCGAGGACCGCCACCACGCCTGCCGCGATCACGTCCGCGGCGACGACGGGTCCGCCGGTGGCGGCCGCGACCGACGCGAGGAGCCGCGGATCGGAGATGGGCTCCTTCTGGAACAGCGCCGCGGAGACCGCCACCGCCTCGGCCGCGGCCGCCTCGCCGTGGACCCGCGCGGTGATGTCGAACGCGAGCCTCCGCTGCGCGTCGCGCGCCTCCGGCCGCTCTGCGATGGCCGCGTCGAGCATCTCGATCTCCTCGCGGCCCCAGGTCGTGAACCAGCGCATGTACGTGCCGACGTCCCGGTCGTCCAGGTTGACCCAGTACTGGTAGAAGGCGTAGGGGGTCGTGCGGGCGGCATCGAGCCAGACCGAGTCTCCGGTCTCGCTCTTGCCGAACTTGGTCCCGGACGGTGCCAGCAGCAGCTTGTAGGCGATCCCGTGGGCCAGGCTCTCCTCGGTCTCGCCACCGGACGTCCGCCGGATCAGCTCCAGGCCGGCGGTGATGTTCCCCCACTGGTCCGCGCCGCCCATCTGCATCTCGACGCCGTGCTCCCGGTACAGGGTCGCGAAGTCGAATGCCTGGAGGGTCATGTAGCTGAACTCCGTGAACGAGAGGCCTCGCTCGAGGCGCGTCGTCACCGAGTCCTTGGACATCATGTAGCCGATCGAGAAATGCTTGCCCACGTCCCGCAGGTAGTCGATCAGCGTGATCGACCCGAGCCAGTCGTAGTTGTTGGCCATCACGGCCTGCGTCGGCCCCGGCGAGAAGTCCAGGAACCGCTCCAGTTGGGCGTGGATCGCGGCCACGTTGTGCGCAAGGGTCTCGCGGTCGAGCAGGTTCCGCTCGGCCGAACGCCCGGACGGGTCCCCGATCATCCCTGTCCCGCCGCCGACCAGCGCAACCGGCCTGCCGCCGTGCTGCTGGAGCCGGATGAGCCCGAAGATCGGGATCAGGTGGCCGATGTGCAGCGAGTCCGCGGTGGGGTCGAACCCGATGTAGGCGGAGATCGTCCGCCCGGTGGCGAGGCGAGCAGGAAGGCCTGGCGTGCTGGCGTGGAGGATCCCGCGCCAGGTGAGATCGTCGAGCAGGGAGGCGAGGCCGGCCGGGCCCCCGGGAACCGCGGTTGTCATCGCGGCGTCACAGGGCGCGGACCGGGCTCGTCACCGGTCTGGCTCGAGGGTGTGCTTCGGGCGTTCATCCCCCGCATGGTATCGTTCCGCGCAATGCAGACCAGCCTCAGCCGGAGGCAGCGCCAGCGCCGCAACGCCGGCAAGCGCCGCCCCCGCGGCAACGTAGCCGTCACGATCGCTGCTGTCGCGCTCCCCCTCTTCCTGTTCCTGACGCTCTTCGCCGTGGGCGCCGCCGGTGCCACCTTTGCGGTCGCCGGCTACACCTTCCTGGCCAAGGACCTGCCCGATCCCCAGCAGGCGCTCGAGGCGATCCAGTACGCCCAGCAGACCGTGGTCTACGACCGCACGGGCAAGGTGGAGCTTGCCAAGCTGGGCTCCGACCGCCGTGAGCTGGCCGTCTACGCCGAGATCCCGCCGGAGCTCATCGACGCCACCACGTCGGTCGAGGACAAGACCTTCTGGGACAACTCCGGCTTCGATCCACTGGGCTTCGTCTCGGCCGCGATCGACACCCTCCAGGGCCGGGATCGCGGCGGCTCGACCATCACCCAGCAGCTCGTCCGCAACCGCCTCCTGCCTGCTGACGTGATCGCCCCCGGTGCCGACAAGTACCAGCGCAAGCTCAAGGAGATCATCCAGTCGATCCGCCTGACCCAGGCCTATCCGGGCAAGGAGGGCAAGCAGGCGATCATGGAGGCGTATCTCAACAACAACTACTACGGCAACCGCAGCTACGGTGTGGCTGCCGCGGCGCAGAGCTACTGGCACAAGGACCTCAAGGATCTCGACCTCGCCCAGTGGGCGCTGCTGGCGGGCATTCCCAAGTCGCCCACCAACTACGACCTGGTCCTCAATGCGCAGGACGAGACGTACACCGACGAGAACGGCAAGGAGCAGACCCACTCCGTGGTGCCGATGGGCTCCGACGTGGTCAAGCGGCGCAACGACATCCTCGACAAGATGAAGACCAACTCGGTCCTCACCAGCGGCAAGTACTCGGTTGCGGACTACGAGGCGGCCAAGGCCGAGCCCGTGATCCTGGCCCCCCAGACGAGCGCCAAGTGGCGGGCCCCCCAGTTCGTCTGGCAGGTCCGCTCCGACCTGGCCAAGCTGATCTGCGGCACGGCCCAGTGCGACAAGATCGACACCGGCGGGTTCCAGGTCTTCACCACCCTCGACTACCGCATGCAGCGGATCGTGGAGCGGTGGGTGTACGCCGCGGCGATCGTCCCCAACTCCAGCAACCAGGACGCCATCCTCAAGGCGCGGGGCATCCCGCGCTCGGAGTGGTCGTGGATCAAGGGCCTCACCGGCCACAACATCCACAACGCCGCGTCGGGCGTGATGGACTACCGCACGGGTGAGGTGCTCGCCTATGCGGGCTCCGCCTCGTACGTGGACAAGGGCAACAAGAAGTTCCAGCCCCAGTTCGACGTGCTCTCCGACGGCTGGCGCCAGCCGGGTTCCTCGATCAAGCCGCTTGTCTACCTGATCGGCATCGAGGACAAGTCGATGACGGCCGCCACCATGTTCATGGACGTCGTCACCAACTTCGCGTCGGCGGGCGCCGCGCCGTTCCTCCCCACCCAGGCAGACGGGCTGGAGCGCGGTCCGGTGCGGCTGCGGAACGCGCTCGCGTTCTCCCTCAACATCCCGGCGATCAAGGCGGGCTTCATCAACGGCCTGCAGCACCAGTTCGACCGGACGAAGGACTTCGGCCTGACCTATCCGTCCACCGCGATCCCGGTGGCCTCCGAGAGCATCGGCACCCTCGAGGTGCATCCGATCGACATGATCGGCGCCTACGGGACGATCGCCAACGGCGGCGTCCTGATGCCGCGCCACACGATCGTGCGGGTGCTGGACGCGTCCGGCAGCCAGGTGTGGCCGCCGAAGGATCTCCAGACGACGGGCAAGCGGGTCGTGTCCAAGCAGGCCGCCTACATCATGACCGACATCCTGGCCGGCAACACCAAGGACAGCGTGAACCCCTTCTGGGGCAAGTGGAAGATCACCGACGGCGTGAACGGCAGCAAGTACCGTCCGGCCGGCTACAAGACCGGCACCACCAGCGACAACCGCGACGTCCACGCCTACGGCTTCCTGGCCCCGCCGCAGGACAAGACGCTGCCGGCCCTTGCCGCCGGGGTCTGGATGGGCAACTCCGACAACTCCCCCAACGACGGGAAGCTCTCGCTCGACACCTCGGCGCCGCTCTGGTCGGCGATCCTGTCCGAGGTGTCCAAGGGCATGCCGATCGACAGCTTCGAGCGCATCAAGCCCAAGGGCCTCGTCACAGCGACCGTGGACGCCTTCACCGGGATGAAGCCTGGTCCCTCAACGCGCAAGACGATCAGCGAGATGTTCGTCCCCGGCACCGAGCCCACGAGCGCGTCGTCCGTCGCCGTCGCGGTGGACGTGGACAGCGCCAGCGGCCTCCTCTGGCAGGAGGGCTGCGTCGGCCCGATGGTGACCAAGACCTTCATCGACCTGTCCAATGCCGAGGCCGGGTTCAAGACCTGGCAGAAGGCCGACATCGCCTGGCAGGCGCGCGCGGCACGTGGCGCTGGCGTGGCGGGCGGTCCCAAGCACACGCGGACGGCCTACTTCTACGGCGGTGGCTTCTACCCCTTCGGGCGCTCATGGGGCGGCGACTTCGCTCCGACCAAGCCATGTCCGATCGGGCCGCCGCCGTCGCCATCGGCCTGCGTCTCGACCGACCCGCTCTCGCCGTGTCCTTCGCTGCCGCCGGAGCCGTCGCTCTCGCCGCTCCCGTCAGGCACGAACGGCACCACCTGGGTGATCTGGCCGGGCCTCTGAGGCCGCAGGCTCGTCGTCAGAGCTTGACGATGGTCGCGCCGTCCCCGCCCTCGCCGCGCTCGCCCGCTCGGAAGCTCTTGACCAGCGGATGGCCCGCCGCCTGGGCCCGAACCGCATCGCGCAGGGCGCCCGTGCCGAGGCCGTGGATGATGAGCACCTGTTCCAGTCCGGCCAGCGACGCGTCGTCGAGGTAGCGCCCGAGCGCATCGAGCGCCTCGTCCACGCGTGCACCCCGCAGGTCCAGGGAGGACGCCACGGTCCGCGCCCGCGAGAGCAGCAGGCTGGAGATCCCCGTCGATCCACCGCCGGGCCCACGGCCGGTACCGCTGCCGGGTCCCCTGCCCCGCGGGTCGGCCGTCGGTCCGGAGGTGGGGAAGGCGCCACCGTCAGCGGGCGCAGATCCCAGGGCCACCTCCAGGTCGTCGACGGCGACCGAGACCCGCATCCCGCCCGCCTCGAGTGTCGCCCGTGTCCCACCCTTCTCGAGGGCGGCGATCCGGCCCTCCCAGCCGCCGCTGCGGCTGCGGGCGCGGTCACCGAGCCGCCAGACGTGCGGCGCCTCAGGCTGGGCACGCACACGCTCTCGCTCGGGTCGGGGCTCGGGCAGGCGTTCGAGTGCCTGGTCGGCGCGGGCCAGCACCGCATCGATCGCCGGAGCTGTGACGGTCTCCCGCTCGAGGCGGCGGCGGAGGCCGGCGACATCCTCGCGCAGGGTGTCCACGAGGCGCTGGGCCTCCTCACGGGCCGCCTTGACGGCCTCATCGCGCTCGCGGCGGGCGCGGCGGCGCTCCTCCTCGGCAGCGCGGAGCGCCTCGGCGGCACGGGTGTCGGCCACGCGGGCGCGCTCGACCGCCTCCGCGATCTCCCCCTCCTGGCGCCGGATGGAGGCCAGCGTCGCCTCGAACGCCTGCTGGTTGTCGGTCAACCGGCCGCGCGCGTCGCGCACGATCGCGTCCGGCAGGCCAAGGCGCTCGGCGATCGCAAAGGCCTGCGAGCCGCCGGGCAGGCCGATCGTCAACCGGTAGGTGGGCGAGAGCGTCTCAAGGTTGAACTCCACCGAGGCGTTGCGGGCCTCCGGGGTCTCGTGCGCGTAGACCTTGATCTCGGCGTAGTGCGTCGTCGCGGCGATGAGCGCCCCGGAGCGGATGAAGTGGTCCAGCAATGCCTGGGCGAGCGCGGATCCCTCCGTCGGGTCCGTGCCTGCGCCCAGCTCGTCGAGCAGGACGAGGGTCCCGGGACCCGAGTGCTCGACGATCCGGATGATCGAGCGCATGTGGCCGGAGAAGGTCGAGAGCGACTGGGCGATCGACTGCTCGTCGCCGATGTCGGCGAAGACATCCCTGAAGACCGGCAGCCGCGATCCCGACTCCGCGGGGATGTGCAGGCCCGCCTGGTGCATCAGCGCGAGCAGACCCAGCGTCCGCAGGGCGACCGTCTTGCCGCCCGTGTTGGGCCCGGTGATCACGAGCGCCGTGTATCCATCTCCGAGACGGAGGTCGATCGGAACCACGCGTCCGGTGAGCCCCGGGTGGCGGGCGGAGAGCAGGATCACGTCGGCGGTCTCGGCCAGCTCGGGACGGATGCCGTCCATCTCGGCTGCGAGCTGGGCCTTGGCGGCCCAGAAGTCGAACTGTGCGAGCGCCTCGAGCGTCTCCTGGAGGAGCGGCGCGTTGGCGGCGACCAGCGCCGAGAGCTCATCGAGGATCCGGCCCTCCTCCTCTTCGACGGCGGACTGGGCCTCGCGCCAGGCATTGCCCAGCTCCACGATCACGAGCGGCTCCACGAACAGGGTCTGGCCGGAGCCGGACGCGTCGTGGACGATGCCCTTGACCTTGGCGCGGGCATCGGCCCGGATCGGCACCACGTACCGCCCGTTGCGCATCGTGATCAGCGGTTCCTGGAGCGCGCTGCCGAGCTCCGAGCCGATGAGGCTGTCGAGGCGGCGCCGGAGTCGGTCATAGGTCATGCGCACGGCCGCGCGCAGGCCACCCAGTCGGGGCGAGGCCGTGTCGAGCAGCTCGCCCACCGGGTCGAAGCTGCGCGTGAGCGTGCTGCGCAGGGCGGGCAGCGGGTGCAGGCGGCGTCCGAGCTCCCGCAGGAGCGCTCGGCGCTCCTCGGCCAGCGATGCTGCCAGTCGGGCGGCGGCGTCGAGCGTCTCGGCGATGCCCAGGAACTGCTCGGCATCGAGCCGGCCTCCACGGGCGGCACGCCCGACCCACGGGGCGATGTCGTGGGCGGCGCCGATGCCGATGCCCGGTCGCTCCTGGAGCAGGGTCCGGGCCTGGTCCGTCTCGTCGAGCCCCCGCCTGACGATCACCGGATCGGCAGACGGCTCGAGGGCGTTCGCGAGGCGGCGGGACGGATCGAACGAGGTGTGATCGGCGAGGCGGGCGCGGACCAGCCCGAACTCGAGGAGGGTGATCGAGCGGCTGTCCACGGTCAGCGGACCGGCCGGCTCAGGGCAGGGCTGCCGGCCAGGGCGAGGCGCCACGGGACCGAGACCCAGGGCTCGCCGGCATGGCTGATGCCGACCCTCGGGCCCGCCATGATCTCCAGGCCGGCGCTCTCCTCGGGGGCGGCCTCGAGACGGAGCGGCGATCTGGCGTCACACAGGTCGAGGCCATTGTGCGACCGGTCGATCCCGAGCGCGGAGCCCACGAGCCCGGGGCCTGCCGCGAGCCGGTGGTCCGGCACGGGTCGGGCCGGGGAGGTGCCTGCGGGGCGGCGCGAGCTGCTCGCCTGCGCGGCACGCACGGCATCGAGACCCGTGAGTGGTTCGACTGCGCGGACCAGGAGGGCTGCGGGGTAGCCGTCGGTCCCGGTGACGACGTTGAGACAGGTGTGCATGCCGTACACACGGTACACGTAGGCGAAGCCCGGCGGCCCGAACATGACGAGGTTGCGGGTGGTCGGACCCATCCGTGCGTGGGATGCCCTGTCGTCGCGACCGATGTAGGCCTCCACCTCGACGATCCGCCCCACGACCGTCGTCCCGTCGGGACCGAGGCCATCGCGGACGAGGTGCGCTCCGAGCAGCGAGCGGGCAGCGGCGAGGGTGTCGCCGCCGAGGAGCGAACGATCGACGACGGCTGGCGGTCGCCCGGAGGGGCCGGCGCTCACGACCCCTTGGGGTAGAGCGACGTGAGGGAGACCGGCAGGAGGAACGACGTGAGCGAGACGACCGTCGGGATCACCGCCTGGTGGAGCTGGATCCCGAACTGGGAGCCGCTGAGGGCGGTCCAGACGTCCCGCAGGAACGGCAGCTCGTCCGCATCCACGACCGGCGTGATGACGAAGTACGTGTCCATGATCATGATCACGAACAACAGGATCAGCAGCCCCTGGGTGGCCCCTGCGATGCCGCCGAGGAGCTCGTCCACGATCGGCCACCTGGCCAGCAGCTCCACCTTGTGGTAGCCCGTCTGGATGACCAGGAAGAGCGCGATCGAGGCGGCGCCGAAGACGGTGAGGAACCCGATCATGAACGAGTACTCACGCGGGTACTGGACCCAGTTGTGGGCGAGGAACTCGCCGAGCGGCTGCACCAGCCCGGCCGCGAGGAAGAACGAGAACGTGACGGAGGCGATGCCGACCAGCCGGCGCACGGCGCCCGAGGCGTAGCCGAGCACGAACATGGCGAACAGGAACAGCACGATCACCACGTCGACGATGTTCAACGAGTGGACGAACTCGGCGACGTTCACGTGTGCACCCTCCACATGGCCCGGACTTCGCCCGGACGCTCCCCGGGCGAAGGGTAACAGCGGTCCTGCGCGCGCCGCAACGGGACCTCAGGCCCTGAGACGTCCGCCGACGGCCGGGAGGGCGCCAACGATGCCGGCCATTGCCGCCTCCACCTCGGGATCCGTGAGCGTCCGGTCGGACGCGCCGAGGCGGACCCGGAAGGCGAGGCTCTTCTCGTCCGCCGCGAGCGGGACGCCGCGGTAGATGTCGAACAGGGCGGTGGACCGGAGGAGCTCCCCGGCGTTGGCCTGGATGACGGCGTCCACCTCGGCGGCGGAGACCGTCTCCTTGAGGACCACGGCGAGGTCGCGGTCCACCTCCGGGAAGCGGCCGACGGCGGGTGCGCGCTCGGGGGCCAGCCGGCCCTCTGCAAGACCCGCGATGGCGATCTCGGCCACGATCACGCGGCCCGTGGTGCGCAGCTGCCAGGTGTCGGCGGCATCCGGATGGAGCTCGCCGATGAGACCCTCCAGGCGGCCGTCCACGACCACTCGTGCCGAGCGGCCCGGGTGGAGCAGCGGCTCATCACGCTCGGGGACACAGGTCGGGGCCGGCAGGCCGAGTCGCCGCGCGACGAGCTCCAGGATCCCCTTGGCGTCGTCGAGGTCGTACGGCCGGGCCTTGCGGTTCCAGGCCGGGATCTCGGCGGCGCCTGTGAGCGCGAAGCCCAGGCGCCACCACTCGCGCGGAGTCGTGCCGGTGCGGGCGTAGCCCTTGCCGATCTCGAACACGGCGACATCGTCGGTGCCGTGGCGGAGGTTGACGCCCACGACGTCGAGGAGGCTGCCCAGGAGGTTCCTGCGCAGGAGCGAGTGATCGCGCGAGAGCGGATTTGTGACGCTGATCGCGTCGCCGCCGGGCTGGTCCTCGGTGCCGAGGGACGGCACCTCCCGGCGCAGGACGAAGGTCTCGATGTGCTTGGGCGAGACGAGCGCGGTGGTCACCACCTCGGTCAGGCCGGCACCCGCCAGGGTCTCCCGGATCGCATCCCGGACCTCGAGCGGCGAGGGCCGGAAGACGGGCATCGCCGTATCCGGGGTCACACCCGGGACGAGCTCGTAGCCGCGCACGCGGGCGATCTCCTCGGCCACATCCGCCTCGATGGCGATATCCCTCCGCCAGGTCGGCACGAGGGCCGCCAGCGCAGTCGCGGCGTCCGCGGGGACCGAGAGCGGCTCGGGCTTGAGGGCGATCGGGACCAGGTCGCCGGCGGCGACCGGCTCGGTCTCCACGCCCACCCGCGCCAGCAGGTCCTGCTGCTCGGCGGCACTCAGGTCCGTGCCCAGGAGGCGGTTGACCCGCGCCGGGCGGAACGCCACGCGGCCGCGCACGGGAAGGTCAGGACGCGTGTCGACGACGCCCGCGGCAACCACGCCGCCGGCCCACTCGCGGATCAGTTGCGCGGTGCGGTCGGCACCGAGGCGCGCCATGCGCGGCTCCTGGCCCTTCTCGAACCGGCTCGAGGCCTCGGAGCGCAGGGCGAGCCGCTGCGCGGTCCGGCGGATGCTGACCGGGTCGAAGATGGCGGACTCGATGGCGACGTCCGTCGTGCTGCGGGAGATCTCCGAGGTCGCACCACCCATGACGCCGGCGACGGCAAGCGGGCCCTCGGGATCGGCGATCAGGAGCGTGTCCGCGGACAGGGTGCGCGTGACGTGGTCCAGTGTCTCGAGCTGCTCCCCCTCGACTGCGCGCCGGACGACGATCGTGGGGCGGCCGTCGGGGCCGGCGTGGATCGACGCCGCGTCGAAGGTGTGGATCGGCTTGCCCAGCTCGAGCATGACGTAGTTCGAGACATCGACCACATTGCTGATCGGGCGCTGGCCGGCGGCCAGCAGGCGCATCTGGATCCGGTCCGGCGAGGGGCCGATGGTGACGCCGCTGACCCAGCGGCCGGCGAACCCGGTGCACAGGTCGGGGTCACGGATCTCGACGGCCAGGCGCTCCGCGGTGGACGGGCCACTCCCCTCCTCCACCTCGATCACCGGCTGGCGGACCTGCTGGCGCGTGGCCGCGGCGACCTCGCGGGCGAGGCCCAGGATCGAGAGCGCATCGCCTCGGTTGGGCTTGACGTCCACGTCGAGCACGACATCGCCGAAGAGGTCGGCCAGCGACCGGCCCAGGGGCGTGGACTCCGGCAGGATCAGGATCCCGTCGCTGTCGGCGGTCAGCTTGAGCTCATCGCCCGAGCAGAGCATGCCGTTCGAGACGACGCCCATCTTCTCGGCGCGCTCGATCCTGCGGTTGCCCGGCAGCACGGCGCCCGGCAGGGCCACGGGGATCGTCTGCCCGGGGGCGATGTTGGTGGCGCCGCAGACGATCGAGAGCGGCTCGTTGCCGTCATCGAAGGTGACGGTGGTCAGGTGCAGGCGATCGGCCCGTGGGTGCTTCTCGACGGTGAGCAGGCGGCCGGTGACGACGTTCTGCCAGTCGGCGCCCCAGCGCTCGATGTGCTTGACCTCCATGCCGAGGAGCGTCAGGCGCTCGGCGAGCTGCTCCGGCGTGAGGTCCACGTCGACGAACTCGCGCAGCCAGGAAAGGGGGACTCTCACCGGAAGGCTCCCAGGAAGCGAAGGTCGTCCTCCATGTAGGCGCGGAGGTCGATCACGTGGTGGCGGAGATTGGCGATGCGCTCGACGCCCATGCCGAAGGCGAAGCCCTGGTAGCGCTCGGGGTCGATGCCGCCGTAGCGCAGCACCACCGGGTGCACCATGCCGGCGCCCAGGATGGTCATCCAGCCGGTGCGCGAGCAGGCCGGGCACTTCTCGCCGTTGCAGATGACGCAGAGAATGTCGAACGCGACCGACGGCTCGGTGAACGGGTAGTAGCCAGGGCGGAAGCGGGTCGCCCTGCCCTCGCCGAACATGGCGTGGGCGAACTGGTCCAGCAGGCCCTTGAGATCCGCCATGGACGTGCCTTCATCGATCATCAGGCCCTCGACCTGGAAGAACTCCGACGCGTGGCTGGCGTCCACGGCCTCGTAGCGGAAGCAGCGTCCCGGCAGCAGCGCCCGGATCGGAGGCTTCTCCTGGTGCATGACGCGGATCTGGCCGGGGCTCGTGTGGGTGCGCAGGAGGCGCCCGTCGAGGTCCAGGTAGAGCGTGTCCCACAGGTCCCGGGCCGGATGATCGGGCGGGATGTTGAGCATCTGGAAGTTGGTGACGTCATCCTCGACCTCCGGTCCCTCGTAGACCTGGAAGCCGAACTGGGCGAAGACCTCCGCGATCTCCCGAGCGGTCTCCATGATCGGGTGGAGGCTGCCCCGGCGGACCGGGCGTCCGGGGGTGGTCACGTCCACCGTCTCGGCGAGCAGCCGCGCCGCGAGCTCGGCGCCGCCGAGGCGCGACCGGGCCGCCCCGAGCGCGGTCTCCACGGAGCCGCGCACATCGTTGGCAACGGCGCCCACCCTGGGCCGGTCCTCGGCAGGCAGGCCGCCGATGCCGCGCAGGATGGCGGTCAGCTCACCCTTCTTGCCGAGCACCTCGAGCTCGATGGCGTCGAGCGCGGCCGTGTCAGGCGCGCCCGCGGCGGCGGCGGTTGCGCTGTCGCGCAGCGCCTGGAGATCGGATGTCAGCTGGGCGAGGTCCATGGGCTCCCGTACCGGTTGCTCTAGAATCACGAACCCTCGAACGTCGGCGACGTCGAGGGCTCGGGTGTGCGTGAGCGAAGGTGCTCAGGCGCCGCGGGCGGCCTCGACGATCTTGCCAAAGGTCCCGGCATCGCGAACGGCGATGTCGGCCATGACCTTGCGGTCGAGGTCGATGTGGGCCTTCTTCAGGCCGGCGACGAGGCGGCTGTAGGTGATGCCGTTGAGGCGGGCCGCCGCGTTGATCCGGATGATCCACAGCCCGCGCATGTCGCGCTTCCGCTGCTTCCGGTCACGGGTGGCATACGCCATCGCGTGCATCTGGGCTTCCTTCGCACGCTTGACCAGCTTGCGGTTGGTGCCCGTGCGGCCCTCGGCCTCGTTGAACAGGCGCTTGTGGCGCTTGTGGGACGTGACGCCCCGCTTGACGCGTGCCATCGATCGCTCCTACGCGTACGGCAGCATGCCGCGAACCTGCTCCTGGGACGTGGGCCCAAGAACAGACTTGCCGGCGTACCGACGGGTGCGGCGCGATGACTTGTGCTCGAGGTGGTGTCCGCGCCAGGACTTCACCCGGATGAACTTGCCGGACCCGGTGACCCCGATTCGCTTCGAGGCCCCCTTGTGGGTCTTCATCTTGGGCACGCTGGCCTCACTCTCCTGCTGGTGCCGCCTCGGCCGCCGGCGGGGCGGTGGGTGTCGGCTCGGGCGGAACGGGGGCTTCAGCCTCCGGCTCGGACTCCGGTTCGGACTCCGGGCTGTGCGGCTGCTCGCCATCGGTCTTCTTGTGCTCGTGGATCCTCGGCTTGTGGACCGAGGCGAGCGTCATGAACATGGATTTGCCTTCGAGGGCCGGGGTCCGGTCGATGACCCCATGGTCCTTGACCGCATCGCCGAACTTGGCGAGCAGGTTCCGGCCGATCTCCGGGTGCGTGAGCTCCCTGCCACGGAAACGGACGGTCACCTTGATCCGGTCACCATCCTCGAGAAACTCGATCGCGCGATGGACCTTCGTCTCGAAGTCACCCGTGCCGATCTTCGGCGTGAGGCGAACCTCTTTGAACTCCACCGCCCGCTGCTTCCGCTTGGCCTCCTTCTCGCGCTTGGTCAGCTCGTACTTGTACTGACCGTAGTCGAGAAAGCGGACGACCGGCGGAGCGGCCATGGGTGCGACCTCAACGAGGTCGAGCCCCCGGTCCTGCGCCATCGCCATGGCCTGGTGCGTCGGCATGACGCCGAGCTGTGAGCCATCTTCGTCGACGACCCGGACCTGGGGGACACGGATCATCTGGTTGATGCGCAGGTCTCGGCTGATGGTGGTTTCCCTCGTTCCAGTGGCTGTGTTTCGCGGCGCGCATGAACAATCGCCCTACGCGGTCGCCGCGGCAGGATAGCACAGGGGTTCGACCGGTCGCAACGGACGGGAGAGCCCGCCCGACGCTCCGGCGAACCCGGATTCCCCTACCCCAGGCGGCGCTCCCGGACCTCTTCGCCGAGGCGCCAGGCCAGGTCGTGCCAGGTGACGCCCTGCTCCTGCGAGCCGTCGCGCTTGCGCACGGACGCGGTCCGGGACTCGACCTCGCGGTCGCCCAGGATGAGCATGTACGGCACCTTCTGGCCCTGCGCCAGGCGGATCTTGTTGTTCATCCGGTTGTTGGAGTCGTCCACCTCGACGAAGCGCAGGCCGGAGGCCTTGAGCTCCGCGGCGAGCTCCCGGGCCGGTTCCACGTGGCGGTCCGCAATCGGAACGATCACGGCCTGCACCGGCGCCAGCCAGAGCGGGAACGCGCCGCCGAAGTGCTCCACCAGGATCCCGATGAACCGTTCCAGCGACCCATAGATGGCGCGATGGATCGCCATCGGGCGCTTGGGCTGGCCGTCCTCATCGATGTAGGACAGGTCGAACCGCTCCGGCAGCATCGTGAGGTCCACCTGGATGGTCGCGGTCTGCCAGCTGCGGCCGAGCGCGTCCTCGATGTGGATGTCGATCTTGGGCGCGTAGAAGGCGCCGTCGCCGGGCTTGAGGGTCCAGGAGAGCCCCGAGGCATCGAGCGCCTCGCGGATCAGCCCCTCGGCCTTGTCCCACAGCTCCGGATCACCCAGCGCCTTGGCGGGCTTGGTGCCGAACTTGATCTCGGGCTTGAGGCCGAACCAGCCGTAGATCTCGGAGACCTCGCCCATCAGGGCCTCGATCTCGGCGCCCAGCTGGTCCGGGCGGACGTAGATGTGGGCGTCGTCCTGGATGAACTGGCGCACGCGGGTGAGGCCCGAGAGCGTGCCCGAGCGCTCGTTGCGGTGCAGCCGGCCGAACTCGCTGAAGCGCAACGGCAGGTCCCGGTAGGAGCGCAGGTGCGACTTGTAGATGATCGTGGACTCGGGGCAGTTCATCGGCTTGAGCGAGAAGGTCTGGCCCTCGCTCTCGATGATGAACATGTTCTCCTTGTAGAGCGCCCAGTGGCCGGACGCCTCCCAGAGGCGCTGGCTGACCACCATGGGCGTGGAGACCTCGTCATACTCGCGGCGGTCCTGGACCTCGCGTGCGGCGGCCTCCAGCGTGCGCCAGACGCGCTGGCCCTTGGGGTGCCAGAACGCGGCACCCGGCGACACATCGTGGAACGAGAACAGGTCGAGCTGCACGCCCAGCTTGCGGTGGTCGCGCTTCTTGGCCTCCTCGCGGCGCCAGAGGAACTGGTCGAGCTGCTCCTGACTCTCCCACACCGTGCCGTAGATGCGCTGGAGCATCGGGCGCTTCTCGTCGCCGCGCCAGTAGGCACCGGCCACGGCGAGCAGCTTGAAGGGGCCGATGTGGCCCGTGGACTCCACGTGGGGGCCCTTGCACAGGTCGCTGAACGGGCCGTGCTCGTAGAAGGTCGTGGGCGGCATCTCGGTGCCGGCTTCGGCAGCCTTCCGGGCAAGATCGTCGAGGATCTCGACCTTGAAGGGCTGGCCCATCGACTCCTCGAGCGCGCGGCCGTCCGCGAACGGGACCTCCTTGCGGACGAAGGCGTGGTTCGCCGCAACCGACGCGCGCATCCGGACCTCGATCGCCTCGAGGTCGGCGGGCGTGAGCGGACGGGGCAGCTCGAAGTCGTAATAGAAGCCGTTGTCGATTGCGGGGCCGATGCCCAGGTGCGCACCCGGGAACAGGTCGAGAACCGCCTCGGCCATCACGTGCGCGGTGGAGTGGCGCATCGCGTCGATGGGCGCATGGGCGCCTGCATCGAGCAGCTCGTCAGCCGAGCCCCGCGCCGGGGCGTCGAATGCGAGCTCCTCCTCGTCCTCGGCAACCGCCACTTCCGCCTTGTCGTCAGCCATCTCACCTGCTCCAGAGAAACACAGAACCTCTCGCCCCGACAGGACGAGAGGTTCGACCTCCCGCGGTTCCACCCGCCTTCACGGCGTTGCCGCCGTGCGCTCGTGCCGCGCTAACGGGCGGATCCCGGGCCGGTTCACCGGCCGCTCGCGGGTGGTACCGGCACCGGTCGGGTCTGCCCGGGCTTGCAGCCGTGGCCCGGGCTCTCTGGCGACGTTCCGGTGCGGTGCGTCCCGCTCGACGCGCTATGCCCTGGCCCGAGGGCCCGGGTTGTCGGGCGATCCTGCATGCCGCCTCCGGTGTCACCCGGTGGCCCTGCCGCAGTCTCGTCCGCCCATGATAGGACAGCATCGCCGGCCGACGCCGGGCAACGGTTGGACGTCCTGGCAACGGATCGGGCACGAGCGCGTCTACGGTGCACTCACGACGGACACGGCCCTGGCCCGCGAGGGAGCCAGCAGGACCGCAAGGATCGCCACGCAAGGGGATGCAATGGAGACTCCGGCCCGCCTCCGCATGGCTTCCCGCGGTGCCTTCGTCATCGCGGTTGCGGCCGCCGCCGTCGAGGCCGCCATGATCGCCATCGGCGCCCGGATCGGGGTCAACCTGCCCTGGTCGCTGCTGTGGGAGGTGGCATGGCTCGTTGCGACCGTCGCCCTCGCACCGGTGATGCTCGGCTTCGTCGAGATGTCCGGAGCAGGAGCCGGCGGGCGTGGACGGCTGGCGCTGGCGATCGGCCTCACGACGGTGGCCACCTGGACCGCCGGCCAGGTCTGCCTCCTCCTTGGCTGGGCCAACACCGAGGTGACGCTCAGGGCCTACCAGCTGGTCCAGTCGGTGGCGCTGATGGTCATCGGCGCATGGCTGGTCCTGGCCAGCCTGCTGGCGGGATCCTGGCTTCGGCGGGCGGCTCGCGCCCTCGGGGTGCTGGCGGGCCTCGGCCTGGCCGGCATCGGTGGCGGCGTCCTCATGGACCCGAGCCTTGGCCCCAACTGGTTCTACCGGGTCGTGTGGGTCCTGCTTGCCTGGGCGGTGGTGATCGGGCGGGTGTTCGCCGAGAGATCCCGCGCCGCGGAGACGAGCGGGCTGCAGGTCGAGCCCCAACGGGTTGGCGCAAGCACGGCCAGTCTGGTCATCCGCCCACTGCTGTACGGCGTCGCGGCGTGGGTCATCGGTGGAGCGGCTGCGTTCCCCCTCACCCGCCTGCCGCAGAGCGGCCCGGGCCCGCAGGAGGCCATCGTTGCGGGGGCGGCCTGGCTGCTGGCTCTCGGCCCCCTGGCCTGTCTCCTCGCCGGCTCGCTCGCGGCGGAAACCGGTTCGCGGCGCGGCGGGCCCGCAACGGCGTTCCTCGCGGGCGTCATCGGGGTGGGCACGTCCGTGTTCGCCCTCGCGTTCCTGCTTGGCGGCTTCATCCCGGGGCTCAGCGGCGAGGGTGCTGGCCTGCTCCTGCTCGACGCGCCGATGCTGGCGGGCTACGTCGTGGGTTTCGCTGCCGTCGCTGGATGGAGGTGGCGGGACGGGCGGAGAAGCGGGATGCAGGCACCGGGCTAGGCGTCAGGGCGGCCGGCGTCCTGCGACAGCAAGGCAGCCCACAAAGAGAAACAGGGCCCGAAAGCCCTGTACCGTTGGCGTCAGTGTGGTGGGCGATACTGGACTCGAACCAGTGACCTCATGCATGTCAAGCATGCGCTCTAACCAACTGAGCTAATCGCCCGAGGGGGCGCAGAATACCACGACTCCGCGCGCGGGTGCCCAGCCGTGCGACCATGGCGGCGATGGTTGACCTTGAGTTTCTCGACTGCGGCGACGGACGCCGCCTGGAGCGTTTCGGCCGCGTCACCGTGGACCGGCCCGCGCCCGCTGCCGCCTCCCCCACCCTGCTGCCGGCCTCCGAATGGAAGCGGGCAGGCCTCGTCTGGTCCAGGAGCGCCTGGGTCAAGGGGGCCGCGGCCGACCCCTGGACGGTGCAATCCGGGCCCCTGACCCTTGAATGCCGTCCGGCGGCCGGTGGCCAGGTCGGTGTCTTCCCGGAGCACGAGGTGACCTGGGGCTGGCTGGACCACGAGGTCCGGCGATCCACGGACCGGATGGGCAGGCCACTCGAGGTCCTCTCGCTGTTCGCCTACACCGGCGGAGCCACGCTTGCGTGCGCAGCCGCGGGCGCGCACGTGGCCCACGTTGACGCCTCCAAGCCTGCAGTCGGCTGGGCCCGTCGCAACGCGGAGCTCTCCGGCCTTGCCGAGGCGCCGGTGCGCTGGCTGGTGGACGACGCGCGTGCGTTCGTCCGGCGGGAGCGCCGGCGGGGCCGCCACTACGATGGCGTGGTCCTCGATCCGCCCACGTACGGCCACGGGACCGGTGCCTGGCAGATCGAGACCGACCTCGAGCCATTGCTCGAGGACCTCGCCGCGCTCCTGGGCCCGAAGCCCGCGTTCGCGGTCCTGTCCGCGCACACGCCCGGCTACGACGGCGAGCGCCTCGCCGCCCTCGTGCGCAGCCACCTCGCCGTCGCCGCCGAGGGGGAGCCGCTGCGCCTGCGTGCCCGATCGGGTGCCGTCCTGCCGTCCGGTGCGTGGGCACACGGCCCGAACCCCCCGGTGAAGGGACGGCGGTGAGCCCGCGATGAGCGAGGGCTACGAGCCGGTCATCACCAGCACCAAGAACCCGCGCGTCCGGGCGGCGCTGGATCTCCGCGACCGGCGGCCGCGGGATGACGCCGGCGCCACCCTGGTGGACGGCATCCGCGAGGTGACGCGCGCGATGGCCGGAGGCGCCCGGCTGCTTGAGCTGTTCGCCGACGAGGACCGGCTTGATGCCGAGGGCCTGGCGGTCGTGGGCCGTGCGCGGGCCGGCGGGGCCCGGATCACGATCGTCGGTCCGGCGGTGCTGGAACGTCTCGCCTACGGGGACCGCTCCGACGGCGTGGTCGCCGTGGCGGCCATCCCGGACATGCGCCTCGCCGCCCTCCGCCTGCCCCACGATCCGCTGGTGGTCGTGCTCGAGGGCGTGGAGAAGCCGGGCAACCTGGGCGCCGTGCTGCGCAGTGCCGACGGGGCCGGTGCGGACGCCGTGATCGCCGCCGATCCGCGGACGGACCTGTTCAACCCCAACGCCGTCCGCGCGTCCATCGGCACGATCTTCTCCGTCCCCGTGGCGGCCGGTACCAGCGTGGAGGTCCGGGCCCGCCTTGCCGATGCAGGGGCCCGCATCGTCGCGGCCCGGGTTGACGGCCTGGCCCTGCACACCGAGGTTGACCTGCGCGGCCCGGTCGCGATCGTCCTGGGCAGCGAGGCGGGCGGGCTCTCCGGCGCCTGGAACGGCCCGGACATCATCCCGGTGCGCCTGCCGATGCTGGGCGTCGCGGACAGCCTCAACGTGTCGATTGCCGCCGCGGTCCTGCTCTACGAGGCGCGGCGCCAGCGAGACGCCGGCTGATCCGGCGCCGCTGGCTGGTAGCCGGGCATCGGGTGAAGGGCGTTCGTCCAGGGGTCCCGGGCCCGCCTGCCGCTCACCGCTCCGCGACGACCTGGCCGTCCACCAGGACCATCCGCGGCCGCGCATTCCAGAGCGCGCCGCCCACCTCCACGGGCTCCGCGACCGCGTCGGCGGGGAGGATCACGATGTCGGCCCGGTGGCCGGCCACGAGGCGCCCCCGATCGGTCTCCGCGGCGGTCAGCGCCGGATCGACGCACGCGGCCCTGATCGCCCGCCAGAGCGGCATGGCGTTGGCGGGTCCGAAGGGCGCCGTGCCGGCCGGCCACTCGGGCGACGAGCGCGTCACCGCGCAGGCGAGCCCGGTCCAGGGATCCACGGGCTCGACGGGGGCATCGGTGCCGAATGCGATCAGGGCGCCGGTGGCGTCGAGGCGGGCGAGGGCGTAGGCACGCTCCTCGGCCCTGCGGCCCCACAGGCGGCGCGCCTTCGCGGCGTCGGAGCGGACGTGGACCGGCTGCATGGACGCCGCGATCCCCAACAGCGCGAAGCGCGGGATGTCGGCCTCGGCGACGAGCTGCGTGTGCTCCACGCGCGGCACGAGCGCCGTCCGGCCCACCGTGGGCGCCAGCACGTCGAGCGCGGTCCGGACGGCCGCGTCGCCGATGCCGTGGATCTGGGTCGTGATCCCCTGGGCCATCGCCCGGAGGGCCTGATCCGCCAGCTCCGCGGGTTCCGTGAGCCGGACGCCGTACCCGCCGTTGGGTGGCTCGGGCTCTCCGGGGAGCGGCTCCAGCGGCTCCAGGAGCGCGGCGGTCCGTGAGCCCAGCGATCCGTCGGCGAACGTCTTGAGCCAGCCGAGGCGCAGGCGGCCGAGCGGGTCGGGGCCCATCGGCCCTCCGCTGCGGAGTCCCTGGGCGGCGGCCGCGCCGAGCTGCTCCGGCCGCACACAGGGATGGATGCGCATCCCGAGTTCGCCCGAGGCCGCCAGGCGCCGGTAGGCCTCGATGGGGCCGTCGAGGTCCGCCCGCTCCGAGAGGCCACCCGGATCGTGCGCGGCCACGACGCCCAGGCCCACCATCTCGCGGATCATCGGGCGCAGCGCGGCCAGCACGTCGTCCGTGGTGGGAGCAGGGATCCGGCCGGCCACCAGGCGGGCTGCCGACTCGTGGAGAACGCCGGTTGGCTCGCCGTCGGCGGAGCGCCGGATCACGCCTCCTTCCGGGTCGGGCGTCCTCGCGTCAACACCGCCGCGCGCGAGGGCGCTGGGCGAGACGAGGAGCGCGTGGTGGTCATGGGCCCAGAGCGCGACGAGTCGCCCCGGCGCGGCCCGCTCGAGATCGCCGGCCGTCGGCCAGTGGCCCAGCAGGTCCGCGTCCCAGCCGGCGCCCTCGATCCAGGTCTCGGCGTCCGGGAGCCCGGCAGCCGCGGCTCGCACGCGCTCGACGAGCGTGTCCATGGATCGGGCGTCCTC
>JBAXFC010000001.1:0-30190 GCA_037140135.1 Chloroflexota bacterium | reverse complement strand
CGCCGGCGCCAGGAGGACTGGACCCGGGCCGCCTAGCGCCGGGACGAGCGCCCCGTCCCGCCCCGTCCCATCCCGCCTCCCCGGGCTCCGCCCGGGGAGGTCAACCACATGAGGGGCGCAGGGAGGCCAACCTTGCGCCCCCCGCCCCGACCAATCCGCACCGGAGCCGCCGCCATGGACACCCAGATCGTCGTCTTCGCGCTCAACGACGAGCGCTACGGACTGGAGATCTCGGCCGTGTACGAGATCATCCGCTACCAGCCCATCACCGCCGTCCCCCAGGCACCCGTGGCCGTCGAGGGCGTCATCAACCTGCGCGGCCGGATCATCCCGATCGTGGACCTGCGCACGCGGTTCGGCCTTGCGCCCTCCGACGCGAGCGGTTCGTCCCGGATCGTCGTCTGCGACGCCGGCTCGCGGCATGTCGGCTTGATCGTGGACGCCGTCTCCGAGGTCCTGATGGTCCCTGCCGACGCCGTGGAGCCGACCCCCGAGATCGCGGTCGGGATCGACACGGCCTATGTCCGCGGCGTGGCGAAGCTCGATGACCAGATGATCATCCTGCTCGACCTCGAGCAGCTGTTCTCGAACACCGGCGGGGTGGCTGCCGACCTCGCTGCCTGAGCGCAGCCGGCCGGCAGAGGGTCACGGGTCGGTGCGCATCCCGGGGCCCCCCTCCATCTCGCGGCCGAGCCACGCCCCAAGGCCGCCGAGGACGCGCGCGGTCATCCCCCAGACGGCGAGTCCCTCGACGGGGTAGGCGGCGTAGCGGATGGCGTGGCCCCGGATCTCGCGCTCCACGTCGAGCAGCGGGGCCCCGGGGATGAACGCTGCCACCGGTGCCTCGAGGATGGCGGCCACCTCGGAAGGCTGCGGGGTCATCAGGGGGCGCCGCTCCGCGACCGCGAGGACCGGCGTGACCGTGAAGTTGGAGACCGGGATCCACTGCATCGACAGCGTCCCGAGCACGCGGACCCCGGCCGCGCCTGCGTCCAGACCCACCTCCTCGCGGGCCTCGCGCAGGGCGGTGGCGACCAGGTCCGCATCGCCGGGCTCGGCTCGACCACCGGGGAACGAGACCTCGCCGCTGTGGTGCCCGCCGCGGTCGGTGCGCTCGGTGAGGACCAGGCGGGCGTCGCCGGCGTCGTCGGCAAAGAGCAGGACGAGGACGGCGGCGGGGCGCGCGTCGCGCTCGGCGGTGCCCCAGCCGGGACGCGGGCGCGGCTCGCCGGTCTCGACGAAGATCGGGAGGAGCTCAGGCGGGCCCTCGGGCAGGACGTCGGGCAGCACGGCCAGGCGCCGGACCGCCTCCTCGAAGCGCATTGCAGCCCCCGATCGCGAGCCGGCCGCTACCGCGTGGCGCGGGCGATCCGGATGATCGCCTCGACGGAGCGGTCCACGTCGGCCTCGGTGGTGGACCAGTTGGAGACCGAGATCCGCATCGCGGCCATGCCGTGCCACGTCGTGCCCGACAGCCAGCAGGTCCCGTCGTCCTGGACGCCGGCCACCACCGCGCGGGTGCGCGCATCGGACGCGGCCGCATCCCCGTCCGCGGACGGGAACCGGACGAGCACCTGGTTGAACACGACGTCGTTGAGGACCTCGATTCCGGCATCGGCGCCAGCAGCCCGGAGCGCCGCCCCGAACCGCCCGGCCAGCGCCACCTGCCGCTCGATGAGCTGGGCGATCCCTGTCCGGCCGAGCTCACGGAACGCCGCCCACGCCGCGAAGCCGCGCGCCCGGCGCGAGTACTCGGGCACCCAGCGGAACTCGTCTCGCTCGGTGTCGCTGTAGATGATGTACGAGGCGCTCTTGGGCGAGAGCGCGTGCACATGGGCGTCCGCGTCGCGCACGAAGGCGATGCCCGAGTCATACGGGACGTTGAGCGCCTTGTGGCCATCGGTGGCCCAGGAGTCGGCAAGCTCGATGCCCGTTGCGAGAGGCCGGAGCGTCGGCGAGGCCGCGGCCCACATCCCGAAGGCGCCGTCCACGTGGATCCAGGCGTCCGGCCGGCGCTCGCGGATCAGGGCGATGGCCGGCGCGAGCGGGTCGAAGGCGCCGGTGTTCACGTTGCCGGCCTGGAGCACGACGATCAGCGGCTCGGTGCCCGTTGGCAGCCGCTCGGCGAGGGAGTCGAGCAGGATCCGCCCCTGCCCATCGGTTGCCACGGCGGTCGTCCGCGACCGGCCCAGGCCCAGGTACTGGAGCGCGGTGGGGACGGTGGCGTGCGCCTCCTCGGAGACGAGCACGTCGATCCGGGGCGAGCCGACGAGGCCATCCTCCTCGACGTTCCAGCCGGTGTTGGCCAGCACACGGTGCCGCGCGGCCGCGAGACAGGTGAAGTGCGCCATCTGGCAGCCGGTGGTGAAGCCGAACCCGGTGCCCGCCGGCAGCCCGAAGAGCTCGAGCAGCCAGCCGCCGACCACCTCCTCGACCACGCTCGCTGACGGCCCCGCCGCGTAGACGCCGGCGTTCTGGTCCCAGGTGGCTGCCAGCCAGTCCGCTGCCAGCGACGACGGCACCGACCCGCCGATCACGAAGCCGAAGTAGCGCGGTCCCGGGATCGCGACGAGCCCGGGCTCGGCCGCCCGGACCAGGTGCTCCACGACATCCCCGCCCGGCACCCCCTCTTCGGGGAGCGGCCCGCCGAACGCCGCGAGCAGCTCCTCCCGCGTTGCGGTCGCCCGCACAGGCCGTTCACCGATGCTTTCGAGGTAGGCGGCGGCGTGCTCGGCGGCCAGGCGCAGCGTCGCGCCGGTGGCGTTCTCGTCAGGGTTGGCTGGAGCGGGGCGCGGCTCGGTGGTCATGGTCCGTAGTTGACCAGACCCGGACCCGGTTGTCACCGGGGCGCTCGCTCCACCCCTCGTCGGTCAGGGGGCCGCGAACACGTACGACTTGTTGCCCGGTCCGCCCGTGATGGTGACCGTGCCGTCGGCGATCGTCCCCGACCAGGATCGCTGGCCCTGCTTGAACTCGAAAGACGATCCGTCGAACCGGCCCGAGGCATCGATGGGCATCAGCGCCCGATCCGTGCAGGTGGCCGACAGCGACGCGATCGCCAGGGGACCGCCCGCGGCGTCACCGCCCTTGATGAACATCAACGTCAGGGTGGCCGGGCAGGTCACCTTGCCCTCGTCGTCGATCGGCACATCGGCTGCGAGCTCACGGATGTCGGACGTGACCTGGGGGATCGACGGGTCGGCGCTCCCGGGCGCCAGGGGGTCGCTGCCAAGCGGTGACTCGTCCGCGATGGCCGGCGACTGCTCGGACAGGGCGTTCTGGCTCGCCCGTTCCCGGAGGTCGTCCGGGCGCGCATTGCAGGCGGCCACCGGCAACGCCAGGAGGAGCGCCGCGATCAGGGCGGCGGAACGGCCGTGCATCGGGGAACCTCGAGCGCTCAGGGACGCGCAACGGGATCGTCGGGTCGCTCCACGGCCGCCGTCAACGGCACGACCGGGGGGTGCGACGGCCGTCGATGGTTGGGCCCGGCCTCAGGCCGCCTCGTGGTCCCCGAGTGCGCGAGCAAGCGGCCCATCGTCGGTGGCATGGCCCACGACCAGCTTGAACGCGAGCAGCGGTGGCAGCCAGCGCCAGCCGGAGGGGGCCAGCCGCGCCCCGATGACGGCAGCGATCGACGCTGCGACGAGCGCCGTTGGCCGTCGGACCGGCGCCGGTGCTGCGGCCACGATCGCCGAACCCACGACCGGCAGCGCCCACGCGGCAATCGCGTGCCACCATGCCCGCCGCCCACCAACGGCCTCTACAACGAACGGATGCACGTGGAACGCCGCGAACACCGGTGCCTCCGCCGCGGGCGCCTCCGGCCGCCGGTACCACTGCTTGCCCGCGTACGACTCGTTCACCCAGAGTCCGCCGCCCGCATCGAACCCGAACACCGCGCCGAGCACCCGCTCTCGCGCCGTTCGTGGCAGCAGACCCCCGACGACCGCCCCGATCGACGCCGACGCCCAAGCGCCGGCCTCCTCGGCCGGCGTCGCGCCCGGTCCGACGAGCAGGTCACAGGCCCCGGCAGCACCGGGGCGCGGCAGGGTGGTCATGTCGCTCCTGCACCTGGATCCACCACCGGGAAGCCTTCTCGCTCCGCCGCCAGCGCGAGCCGGATGTCGCGGGTCACGATCGGCAGCGTGCCCGGATGATCCTCCCCGACGACGACCGCGGCGGCCAGCTGGAGCGCATCGGCAGCGCGGAGTGCGTGGACGCGGAGCAGTCGGATCGCCGTGCGACGCACGACAGGCACAGGGGCAACCTCCTGCCAGACGGACGCGAAGGCGTCGAGCTGGCGCAGCGCCCGACTCGTCGCTGCCGGCGTCAGGACGCCCTTGCGCTCGAGACGCGCCACCGCCGAGACGCACTCGGTCTCGGTGCCCCACCACGCAACGATGTCGGGATCGCCTGCGAGCGTCCGCAGGACCGCGGCGCTGGTGGGCTCGTCGACCAGGAGCGGAACAATCGCCGAGGCGTCCCAGAACCTCATCGGCCTTCCGTCCGCTCATCAAGGAGCACTTGCGTGATCGAGCTCCCGTCGGTCGTTGACGGAGGTGGCATCTCCAGCAGATCCAGCAGGTTGGCTCCCGATCCTCGCCGGATCACACCCATGCGCTCGAGACGGCGCAGGCGTCCCTCCGGGTCGTCGAGCGTTGCCACCGGCTCGAGCCGTGCCACTGGCACACCCCGATCCAGGAGCACGATGGTCTCGCCCGCCCGCACCCGGTCGATCAGCGCAGACAGCCCGTTCTTGGCCTCGGTGATGGTTGCGGTGTTCATCTGGCTAGAATAGCCAGATGAAACGAGGTGGACAATACCGAAAGCGGACCACCCGTTCGGGGCGATCCAGCGGATCATTGGTGGCCACGGCTGGCGCATGTCAGGGGGATTGATGGTCATCGACACGGCCCTGGTCCTGGTCGGCCTGCTGGCAGCCGTCGCGCTCTTGCACCTCCGCGGCGACCGTGACCTTGGGATGACCGCAGCCCGGGCGATCTTCGCGGTGTACCTCGCCGGCGTCGCCCACTACGCCCTGCTGCCGATCCGCTTTGACCCGGCGCTTGCCCGCGATGCAGGCCCGTGGCTGGTCCAGGTCGGGCTCCACCCGTTCTTCCTGCCGGGCGGCGACGCCATGTCCCGCGACCAGGTCGTCTACAACCTCCTCATGGGCGTCCCGTTCGGCATCGGCCTGCCGTTCATCACGCGGGGCTGGTCGATCGCCGCGCTCCTGGGCGCCGGGATCGCGTTCGGGTTCGCCATCGAGGGCCTGCAACTGCTCCTCAACCTGTCGAGCCTGGCGTTGCCGTCCTGGACCATCGACATCAACGACGTGATCCTGAACTCGGCCGGGGCCGTCCTCGGCGTCGTGGGGTTCATCATGGCGCGGACGCTCTACGGCGCGGCGTTCGGCGGGCGCGCCCTCCGCTTCCGCGCCTGGCGGCACTTCCACGACGTGCTCGTCGGAGCTCCAGGACCGACGCGGGGTCCCGATCCGGCCGCTCGCTGACGAGCGCCCCCGCCCCCTCCGGCGTCGGCCGCCCATCTTCTGCCACCTGGTCAGAGAACGACTGCTCGACACCGATTGACCCGGTCCGGTTGCCCGGAACCCCCGTCCCGGACCCGATTCCGCCGCGAATCGATGACAGCCAGTCACCAGGCGCCGAACTGGCGGCAATCAGCCGTGCGCGACCGGACGAGCACTCGTCCTTTGACTGTCTGGCAGATATCGCGCCCCTGGCCCGGCGCCGGCCAGGCTAGTTGACGAGGCCGCCCCCGCGGTTGTCGTCGTCGCTCTTGGGGCGCTTGGACTCCTCGAGCGGCGGCAGGTCGAACGCGGACCGGCGCCCGTCACCACCGCCGGTTCGGACGGCCGGCGCGTTCTCGCTCTCCGACGAGCCGCGAGCGTCCCGGCGCTCTGCCGCGTTTGCCACGACCGTCTCGGACGCGGTCGTGAAGACCAGCGTCCCGCCGATCGGGTCCGCGTCCGCCACGACGACATCACCCGGCTTGAACGTCCCCGAGAGGAGCGCCCGCGCGAACGGGTTCTCGACCAGGCGCTGGATCGTCCGCTTGAGCGGCCGCGCCCCGAAGGCCGGGTCCGTGCCGTCGCGAGTGATCAGCAGCCGGGCGGCCGGTGTCACCTCGAGGGTGAGGTCGTTGGCGGCGATCCGGGCCTGCAGCTCCACGAGCAAGAGGTCCACGATCGCCGCGAGGTCCGCATCGGTGAGCGAGTGGAAGACGATGACCTCGTCGATCCGGTTGAGGAACTCCGGCCGGAACGAGCTGCGCAGCGCATCGGTCACGCCCCGCTTCATCGACTCGTAGGCCTCGCCGCCGGGGCGCCCGGCGAATGCGGCGATCTGCTGGCTGCCGATGTTGGAGGTCATGATCACGACGGAGTTCTTGAAGTCCACCGTCCGGCCCTGCGAATCGGTCAGCCTGCCGTCATCGAGGACCTGGAGCAGCACGTTGAACACGTCCGGGTGCGCCTTCTCGATCTCATCGAGCAGGATCACCTGGTACGGCCGCCGCCGGACGGCCTCCGTGAGCTGGCCGCCCTCCTCGTAGCCGACGTAGCCGGGAGGGGCGCCGACCAGGCGCGACACCGCGAACTTCTCCATGTACTCGGACATGTCGATGCGGACCATCGCCTGCTCGTCGTCGAACAGGAACTGCGCCAGCGCCCGCGCGAGCTCGGTCTTGCCGACGCCCGTGGGTCCGAGGAACAGGAACGAGCCGATGGGCCTGCGCGGATCCTTGAGGCCTGCACGCGCGCGGCGGACGGCGTCCGACACGGCGGCGATCGCCTCATCCTGCCCCACGACCCGGTCGTGCAAACGTTCTTCCATCTTGACCAGCTTCTCCATCTCGCCCTCCATCAGGCGGGTGACGGGAATGCCGGTCCAGGCGCCCACGATCTCGGCGATGTCGTCGGCGCCGACCTCCTCCTTGAGCAGCGCGCCCGGGCCCTGCAGGGCGCGGATGGCGGCCTCCTGCTGCGCCTGCCGGTCGGCGAGCTCGCGGGACTTGCCGTACTTGAGCTCGGCGGCGGTGCCGTAGTCGGCCTCACGCTCGGCCTGCTCGATGCGGACGGCCAGCTGCTCGATCTCGGACTTGGTGGCGCGCATCGCGCCGATGGCGGACTTCTCCGCCTCCCAGCGCTGCTTCATGGCGCCCGCCTGCTCGGACAGCTCCGCGAGCTCCTTCTCCAGCACCTCGAGGCGGGCCCGTGAGGCGTCGTCGGTCTCCTTGCGCAGCGCCTCGCGCTCGATCTCGAGCTGGATGCGGCGGCGCTCGAGCTCGTCGAGCTCCACGGGCATGGAGTCGATCTCCATCCGCAGGCGGCTCGCCGCCTCATCGACGAGATCGATGGCCTTGTCGGGCAGGAAGCGCTCGGTGATGTAGCGGTTGGACAGCGTGGCGGCGGCGACCAGGGCCGAGTCCGTGATCCGGACGCCGTGGTGGACCTCGTAGCGCTCCCGGAGGCCGCGCAGGATCGAGATGGTCTCCTCGACCGAGGGCTGGTCCACGAGCACCGGCTGGAAGCGCCGCTCGAGGGCGGCGTCCTTCTCGATGTGCTTGCGGTACTCGTCGAGGGTGGTGGCGCCGATGGTGTGCAGCTCGCCCCGCGCGAGCATCGGCTTGAGCAGGTTGCTCGCGTCCATGGCGCCCTCGGCGGCGCCCGCGCCGACGACCGTGTGCAGCTCGTCGATGAACAGGATGACGCGCCCTTCGGCATCCTTGATGTCCTTGAGGACGGCCTTGAGTCGCTCCTCGAACTCGCCGCGGAACTTGGCCCCGGCGATGACCGCACCCAGGTCCAGGCTCACGACGCGCTTGTCCTTGAGCGTCTCCGGCACATCGCCGCGCACGATGCGCTGGGCGAGGCCCTCGGCGATGGCGGTCTTGCCCACACCGGGCTCACCGATCAGGACCGGGTTGTTCTTGGTGCGGCGGGACAGGACCTGGATGACGCGCCGGATCTCCTCGTCACGCCCGATGACCGGGTCGAGCCTGCCGGCACGTGCCTCTGCGGTCAGGTCCCGACCGTACTTCTCGAGCGCCTGGTAGGTGGCCTCGGGATTGGCGGTGGTCACGCGCTGGTTGCCGCGGACGCCCTGGAGGGCGCCCAGGATCTGCTCCCGGCCCGCGCGGTGCCGCTCGAGGAGCGCCTGGACCTCGCCGCCGGCATCGGCCGCGCCGAGGAGGAGATGCTCCGTGGAGGTGTACTCGTCGCCCATGCGACGCGCCTCCTCCTGGGCCTTGTCGATGATCCGCTTGGCACGCGGATCGAGGCCGAGATTGCCCCCCGAGATGCGGGCGCGCCGGGTCAGGATCGCGGCCAGCTCGCCGCGGAAGGCGGCCAGGTCCACGCCCAGGCGCCGGAGCGTCTCGGCGGGGATGCCGTCGTCCGGCTCCACGAGCGCGGCGAGCAGGTGCTCCGCATCGAT
The DNA here is from genome assembly GCA_037140135.1 of Chloroflexota bacterium. GTDB lineage: Bacteria > Chloroflexota > Limnocylindria > Limnocylindrales > CSP1-4 > CAIXZV01. The sequence goes on along the minus strand of JBAXFC010000001.1, from coordinate 21,734 downwards.
CACGGGGCTCTGCATGCGCTCCGCGAGCGACTGGGCCGTGACGATGGCCTCCTGGGCCTTCTCGGTGAAGCGGTCGAGCTGCATGGTTCGGGTCAGTCCTGGCTGGTGGTGTCCGGCTGTGGGGTCCGGCTGTGGGTTGGGAGCTGCGTACGGGCGCTCAGCCGGCCGCGCGGGGATCGGGCTGGGCGACGAGGTCGAGGAAGGTTGTGGCGGCGTCGCGCGCCCCTTCGTCGAGAGCCGAGGGCAGGACGACCTTGACCTTGGCGTAGAGGTCGCCCGCCCCCTCGTCGGAAAGCCTGGGCATCCCCTGGCCCTTGAGCCGGATCGTCTTGCCGGTCTGCGTGCCGGCCGGGATCGTGAGCAGGACCCTGCCCTTGAGCGTGGTCACCGGGACCTCACCACCGAGGAGGGCTTCGCGCAGGGTCACCGGGAGCTCGCGCTCGAGGTCCGCGCCCCTGCGGGTGTAGACCGCGTGCGGCGCGACCTTGACCGTGACCACGAGGTCGCGGCCGTGGGGGCCCTTGCCGGAGAGGCGGATGCGGGATCCGGTGTCGGCGCCGCGCGGGATACGCACCTCGTAGCGCTTGCCCTCCAGCTCGACCAGGCGGCTGGTGCCGTGGAAGGCCTCCTCGAGCGTCAGCTCGGCCGGGGCCTCGATCTCGCCCTTGGCGGCCTTGCCGTGCTCGCGGGTGGCCGCAGGCCCGGCCGTTCCGCCCGTGGTGCCGCCCGCGCCGCCCATGCCCGAGAGGATGTCGGCGAAGGTGGTTCCACCACGGGTCCGGGTGCCCGTGCGGCTGTTGCCGCCACTGGCACCGGCGCCTGCTCCCTGCCCTGCAGCTCCGCCCGCGCCCGAGAAGAACATCCGGAAGAAGTCGGAGAAGCCCGCCCCTTCACCGCCGGCCTGGCGGAACTCGTAGCGCACGCCGGGACCACCGGCACCGCCTGCGCCCCCGCCGCCGAAGCCGAAGCCCGCGAACGGCCCACCGGGCCCGAACGGGTCGGCACCCGGCCGGCCGCCGCCGCCGCGCTGGTACTGGTCCCAGTTGGCGCCCAGCATGTCGTACTGCTTGCGCTTCTCCGGGTCGGAGAGGACCTCGTTGGCCTCGTTGACGTCCTTGAACTTGCGCTCGGCCGCCTGGTCGCCGGGGTTCCGGTCCGGGTGGAGCTCGCGGGCCAGCTTCCGGAATGCCTTCTTGATGTCGGCCTGGCCAGCCGATCTCGAGACACCCAGGATCTGGTAGTAGTCGCGGTATTCCATCGGACCCGTTCCCCCGGAGTCTCGCCTAGACGACGACCGGCGGCTGGTCGGAGGGCGGGAACGGGCTGCGGCGGACGCTGGTCTCGCCGCCACCCTTGGTCCCACCGCCACCCGCAATCGTGGTCGTGGTGCCCTTGAGCGGCTTGGGGCTGCGGCGGAGCGCCGCGTCGAGGACCTGGCCCATGTCGTCGGCCAGAACCAGCTTGAGCTGCTTGCGGATCTCATCGGGGATGTCCCGGAGGTCCTTCTCGTTCTTCTTGGGCAGGATCACCATCCCCGCGCCCGCAAGGTGCGCGGCGAGGATCTTGGACTTGAGCCCGCCGATCGGCAGGACCCGCCCGCGGAGCGTGATCTCGCCCGTCATCGCGACGTCCTTGCGGACGGGGATGCCGGTGAGCGCGGAGACCATCGCCGTGGCCATCGTCACGCCGGCGGACGGGCCGTCCTTGGGTGTGGCGCCGGCCGGGACGTGGATATGGAGGGTGTGGCGCTCGAACACCTCGCGGGTGATACCGAGCTCCGAGGCGTTGCTCCGGATCCAGGAGAGCGCGGCGCGCGCGGACTCGCGCATGACGTCGCCCAGCTGGCCGGTGAGGATGAAGTCCTCCTTGCCCTCCATCAGGGTGACCTCGACCGCGACCACGTCGCCACCGACCTCGGTCACGACGAGACCCGTTGCGGACCCGGTCTGGTCCACCGCCTCGAGCTCGCCGTACTCGAAGCGCGGCGGCCCGAGGTACAGCTCGAGCTTCTTGAGGTCCACGCTGGTCTTGCGCTTGCGGCCCTCGGCCACCGAGCGTGCGACCTTGCGCATGATGTTGGCCAGCTCGCGCTCGAGGTTCCGGACGCCGGCCTCATGCGTGTAGGCCTGGACGAGCGCGGTGAGCACCTCGTCCGTGATCTCGACGTGCTTGGCCTTGAGCCCGTGGTTCTCCATCTGCTTGGGAACCAGGAAGCGCTTGGCGATCTCGACCTTCTCGGTCTGGGTGTAGCCCGGCAGGCCGATGACCTCCATCCGGTCGCGCAGCGGGGCCGGGATGGGATCGAGCAGGTTGGCGGTGGCGATGAACAGCACCTTGCGCAGGTCGAAGGGGACCTCGAGGTAGTTGTCCTGGAAGCTGAAGTTCTGCTCCGGGTCAAGGACCTCGAGCAGCGCGGAGCTCGGGTCGCCCCGGAAGTCCATGCCGATCTTGTCCACCTCGTCGAGCATGAAGACCGGGTTGTTGGTGCCCGCGGTCTTGACGCTCTGGATGATCCGGCCGGGCAGCGCGCCGATGTAGGTGCGCCGGTGGCCACGGATCTCCGCCTCGTCGTGGATGCCGCCGAGGCTCATGCGGACGAACTTGCGGCCCATCGCCTTGGCGATGGACTTGCCCAGCGAGGTCTTGCCCACGCCGGGAGGGCCCACGAAGAGCAGGATTGGCGAGCGGATCGTGTCCGCGAGGCTGCGGACCGCGAGGTACTCGAGGATGCGCTCCTTGACCTTCTCGAGGCCGTAGTGGTCCTCGTCGAGGATGGTGGCGGCCTCCTTGATGTTGAGCCGGTCATCCGTGGAGGTGTTCCAGGGCAGGCTCACGAGCCAGTCCACGTAGGTGCGGATGACGCCGACCTCGGGGGACGCCGAGGGGATGCGGCTCATCCGGTCGATCTCCTTGATCGCCCGGGTGCGCACCTCGTCCGGCATGCCGGCCGACTCGACCTTGGAGCGCAGCTCGTTGATCTCGGCCTGCTGCGGGTCGTCCTCGCCCAGCTCGCGCTGGATCGCCTTGAGCTGCTCGCGGAGGATGTACTCCCGCTGGGTCTTGTCCATCTCGGACTTGACCTCGCTCTGGATCTTGCCCTTCAGCTCGAGGATCTCGATCTGGCGGGCGAGGAACCCGGAGACGAGCTTGAGGCGCGCCTCGACGTCGATCGTCTCGAGCATCTCCTGGCGCTGCGCGGTGGACATGTCGGGGCTGTAGGCCACCATGTCCGCCAGCAGGCCGGGCTCGGTGATGTTGCGGGCGGCGACGGCGGCCTCCGGCGGCACGGGCGCGCCGTTGGCGACGTACTGCTCGATCTGCTGCTGGACGCTCCGCACGAGGGCCTGGATCTCGACGCCCTCAGGCGTGCTGTCGTGCAGGTCCTCGACCATCACCGCAAGGTAGGGCGTGGTCTTGGCGAAGCCGTGGATCCGGATCCGGCCCTGGCCCTGCACGATCGCGCGGACGGTGCCGTCCTGGAGCTGGACCACCTGGGCGATCTTGGCAACGGTGCCGATGGGATAGAGCTCGGACGGGTCGCCGATGTCCTCCTGCTCGGGCGTGCGCTGGGTCACCAGCGCGATCGGACCGCCGGCCTCGGTGGCCGCGTTGAGGGCATTGACGCTCTTCTCGCGGCCCACCTGGAGGGGCACGATCATCTCCGGGAAGATGACGGTCTCACGGAGGGCGACGAGCGGCAGCTCGCGCAGCTCAGGCTGCTTGGCCGCCTCCGTCTTCGACGAGCGCTTCGCCGGCATTGGGGTTTCTCCTAGATGGCGCCGGCGGTCGGGCCGGCTGAACGGTTCGGGTCGGGGTTCAAGGACTGGGTGTGGTGGGGGGACGCTGTGATCACGTGGTCCGTTGCGAACCGTCGTCCGGTCCGGGACCCGGTGGGGCGGCTGCGCGAGCGGCCCCCCGGCCGCCCGACGCCTCCGGAGCCCCGTCACGGGTCCCTTCGTCATAGAGCGCCTCGAGGATCCTCTTGCCGAGGCGCTCCTCGAGCTCGAACAGGATGCGGACCCCGGCGAGGTTGACGCCGCGGTCCCGGGTGAGGTGGCGGATCCAGAGAATCCTCCGGATGTCCTCCTCTGAATAGAGCCTGATGTTGGTAGGGGTGCGAGCCGGGCAGACCAGGCCCTCGTCCTCGTAGATCCGGAGCGTCCTCGGGTGGGCCGAGACGAGGGTCGCAGCCACGCTGATGACGTAGACCGGGCGAGTGGGGTCCGGCCCGAGCCGGCGCGAAGCCGCCATGTCAGCTGTTGTCCGGGTTGTGATCTGCCGCAGGCCGGGTGGCCTGCGGGCGGGTGTCGGTTCCGGTTCCGGTCTCGAGCCCCAAGGTCAGGGTCACGGTCCGCTTGACCGGGCCGCGCCCGTCGAGCGGCAGTCGGGCGTGATGCCCGGGCCCGCTCCAGGCCGACTCGCCAGAGGGCGACGGGCGACGGGTCAGCGTCATCGCATCGATCCTCCGACGAAGGCCGGCGGCCTGTGTGCCGGCAGGGTGGAAAGGTTGGTCGCCGACGACCCGGGTTGGCCGTCCGTCGGACACTGCGGAAGGTAGAACCCTGACAATGGTGTTGTCAAGATAAGTACTCATAACAACGATTGAGATGTGGGTGCGCGTGCTCCCCGGGGTGGTGCGCGCGTTCCCCGGAGACTGTTCGCGCGCGGTGGCGTGTTGGATCTTGGCCCCGTCCCCGCCCTCCGGGTCTACGGTTCCACCGTGCGCCGGATTCCCGCAATGCGGTCGAACCATCGCGCCGAAGACCTGCCCACGTGACAGGCGTCTCGCCGGGCGGGCGTACCGTTCCACCGCGCGCTCGTGGTCCCGCTGGGCGGGAACGCGCGGGGCCGACCGACCAGGCCGACCGGCCAGGCCCGACCGGGCCCGGGAGCCTCTAGACCTCGACGTGCTCCCCGATGAGCTGCCCGCGGATCTGCGCCTCGCAGTCCGGTCGCCCGATCGCGATCACCTTGTCGCCCGCCGCGAAGACCGTGTCCCCGCGCAGCGGCGTGGGCGTCCCGTTCCGGATGATGCCGAACAGGGAGCAGCCCTGCGGCATCGACAGGTCCACCGCCAGGCGGCCGATGGCCGGGGACCCGACCTGCAGGTGCGCCTCGATGATCTCGAGCTCGCCCACGCCGAGCGCGGCGAGGTGGAGCAGCTCGTGGACCGGGATGTCCTGCTCGATGGAGCCCAGGATCATCCGGGTGGGGCTGATGATCTCGTCCACGCCGAGGTGCCGGAACAGCGCCTCGTTCTTGGGGTTGTTGACGCGGGCGATGGTCCGGCGAACGGCGAAGTGGTGCTTGGCCATCTGGCAGATGACGAGGTTGTCCTCGTCATCACCGGTGACCGCGGCCACGATCTCGGCCCGGTTGGCACCGGCCTCCTGCAGGTACTTGCCTTCGCAGCCGTCCTGCGGGATGACGACCGAGCCGATCTCGTCGGCGATCGTCTCCGCGCGCCGGCGGTCCTTCTCCATGAGAGCCACCTCGTGGCCCGAGGCGATGAGCTCCTTGGTCAGGTAGTACCCGACCTTGCCGCCGCCCACGACGAGCACGAACATGGCTACTCCTCCGCCTGGTCGGCGTTGGCGCCGTGGACCGGAACGCCCGCGAGGCCGACGTGGTGGGCGTGCGGCTTCTCCGGGGCATAGATGCCGGGCAGGCCGCCGGTCGCCTGGCCGAGGTGGCCGAGGACCGCGGTCGTCATGAGGTTGGTCCGGCACAGCGTGGCGATGCCCAGGTGGGCGTACGCCTCGGCGCGGACGGGATCGTTGATCTTGGCGATCACCCGCCGGGCACCGAGGGCCTCCTGGCTCAGCTGCGCCGCCATGATGTTCCGGTTGTCGCCCTCGGTCGCGGACAGGAACATGTCGGCGTCCTCCGCGCCGGCGCGGCGGAGCGTGTCCTCGTCCGTGCCGTCGCCGCGAAGCGCCGTGCCGCCGAACGAGGAGGGGAGCCGGTCGAACGCGGCCGACGAGGTGTCCAGGATCAGGACCTGCCACCCGGCGCGATCGAGCTCGGCGGCCAGTCCGGCCCCGACGCGACCACAGCCGACGATGACGGCTTTCATGCTTGCTCCTCGGGCATCGCTTCGCGGATGACCCAGACCGCACACGGCGCGTTCTTCAGGATGTAGGGGATGGTGCGGCCGACGGTGAAGTCGCCGCCGAAGCGGCGCCGGAAGGGCAGGCCGCAGATGATCAGGTCCGCCTCGCGTTCAACCGCCTCATCGACGATCGCAGCTCCGACATCGCGGGCCTGCAGCAGGACGGTCTCGAGCTTGTAGCGAGCGGCTTCCGCGGTTGCCTCCGCGATGTCCAGGACCCGCTGGGCATCCTCGTCGTGGCCCGCGAGATCGGCATCGAGCGGATGGGTCCAGTCGATCTCGAAGACGTGGACGCCAATGAGCTCTGCATGACCCTGCCGGGCGATGTCCGCTGCCAGGGCGACGATCTGGCGGTCGGTCCGACTGCCGGAAAGCGCCACGACGGCTCGCCGGAATTGGGGAGCCGACTGATCGGCCACGGTCTCGCGGAGCCTCCGGGCTTGACGACGACTGGGCCGCCGGGACGTTCCCGGCCTTGTCGTCGCGCCGGGTCACGATACCACCGGGGCGGCGGGTGGGTCAGTGGGCCGACCCGGGCTCGGGTGGTATCGCCATCTCGTCCTGGGGCTCGTCCCGGCGATAGGGGACGTCCACCACCACCGTGTGGGGTCGGCCCAGGAGGACGGTCCGCAGGCGGCGCGACGCCTGGTTGTAGAGGATCCGCTCCCACCAGTGCTTGGCCACGTACTCGGGCACCACGACGAACGTGATCGGCGCGGGCTTGCCGGGTGGCCAGGCGTGGTCGAGCACGTCGAGGTAGGCGAGGAGCGGGCCGGCCAGCGCCCGGTACGGCGATTCCACGATCACCAGCGGGATGCCGGGGACGTGCCGCTCCCACTCCTCCCGCATCTCCGCCGAGTCCGCGGGGTCGCTGCTGATGTAGACCGCGTTGACGTCGTCAGCCAGGGAGCGGGCGACGCCCAGGGCCCGCACGACGGCGCGATTGACGCCCGGGACCGGCACGATCGCCCGTTCCTCGCGTCCTGGTGCCACCACCACGTAGTCCGATCGGACGGCGAGCTGGCGCTTGGACGCGGCGTACTGGCGGTTGATGAAGACCATCAGGACCACGAGCGTGGGGATCAGGACCAGCACGAGGTACGCGCCGGCCGCGAACTTCACGTACGAGACGACCGCGAGCACGATCGCCGTGAGGATCGCGCCCGCGCCGTTGACCGCGAGCCGCCAGTGCCAGCCCGGCTCCTTGCTCGAGAGCCAGTGGCGGACCATGCCGACCTGCGAGAGGGTGAAGCAGACGAACACGCCCACCGAGTAGAGCGGGATCAGGAGGTGGACGTCGCCCTGGAAGTAGATGAGCAGCATGGCGGCCACGACGGCGAGGACGACGATGCCCCACGAGAAGGCGAGGCGGTCACCGCGGACGGCGAACTGGCGCGGCATGAAGCCGTCCTCGGCCAGGATCGCGGCCAGGCGCGGGAACGCGTTGAAGCTCGTGTTCACGGCCAGGAACAGGATCAGCGCAGTGCTGATCTGGAACAGCACGAACAGGGGCGAGCCGGCCCCGAACACGGAGCTCGACACCTGGGCGATGGCCGTCGGGCCGGCCTCGGTCGTGGGCTGGATGCCGAACCGGTTGCCCACGAAGGTGATGCCGATGAACAGGACGCCCAGCAGGATGGCCATCATGGTCATCGTGTTGCCCGCGTTCCTGGACTCGGGCGGCTTGAAGGCCGGCACGCCGTTCGCGATGGCCTCGACGCCGGTCAGGGCGACGGCACCGCCCGCGAACGCCTTGAGCAGGAGCAGGAGCGTGAGCGGCTCCAGCACGTCCGGCGGCTTGATCACGAACGGCGGGTCGGCCAGCGCGGGCACGTTGTTGGTGGCGATGTGCTCCAGGCCCAGCGCGATCATGAGCAGCGCCATGCCGACGAACAGGTACGTGGGCAGGGCGAAGATGTTCCCGGACTCGCGCAGGCCGCGCAGGTTGGCCACCGTGATCAGCGCGATCGCCGCCAGGGCGATCTCGATCCGGATGTCGTACAGGACCGGCCACACCGAGTAGGCCTGGGAGACGGCCGATGCCGTCGAGACCGCCACGGTCATGATGTAGTCGATGAACAGGGCGGCCGCGGCGACCAGCCCCGCCGTCTGGGAGAGGTTCTCGCGGGCGACGATGTAGGCGCCGCCCCCCGACGGGTACGCGCGGCAGACCTGGCGGTAGCTGAACGAGACCACCGTCAGCAGGACCGCGATCGCGATCGCGACCTCGATCGAGATGTAGAGCGCGCTGGCCCCGGCGAGCACCAGGACCCGCAGGATCTCGTCGGTCGCGTAGGCGGAGGACGAGATCGCATCCGACGAGAAGATGGGCAGGGCGAGCTTCTTGGGCAGCCGCTCGCCGATCTCCTCCTCGTTGGCCAGCGGGCGCCCGAAGACCCCCTGCTTGAGGCGGTTGATGGCATGGCCCAGCGGCGTGCGGGGCTGTGACGCGGCGGGCTTGGCAATCAGCTGGTTGGGGCCGGTGTAGCGGAAGTACGGCGTGTGGTGGCGCTCCACGCGGATCCGCTTGTCGCCGACCTTGCGGCCCTGGACGGGCCGGCGTCCTCCGATCACTCGTCAGAGCCCGTAGGCGAGCCGGGCCACGAGTCGCTCCGGGAGCGACAAGGTGGCCATCTCGTTCTGGACGAGGGCGATGTTGTACGAGGTCCGGTGCCAGGTCGCGGTGCCGGCATCGGTGTCGAGCAGCAGCCACGAGGCCGTGGGAATGCCGTCGCGCGGCTGGCCGACGCTGCCGGGGTTGAGGAGCACCCGCCGGCCGTCGAAGACCAGCTGCGACCCGTCGCCGGGGCTCATCGTCTCCAGGCGCCCGTCCTCCTCGATGTAGGCGATCGGGAGATGGGTGTGGCCGTGCAGGCCGCCGTCGGTCTCCAGGGCAGCCATCCCCGCCCGGGCAACCGGGGTGGAGGTCACGTACTCCCAGATCGGATCGCGGGGGCTGCCGTGGACGAGGGTGAAGCCCTCGCGCTCGAGGCGCTCCGGGAGGGCGCGCAACCATGCCCTGGCCTCGTCGCCGAGGCGGGTCCTGGTCCACTCCATGGCCGCCTTGGCGTCGGCGTTGAAATAGTCGATCTCCGGCCCGCCCAGGGCGGCGGCATCGTGGTTGCCGCGCACGCCGATGGCACCCACCTCGCGCAGGCGCGCGATGACGGCATCGGGCTGGGGGCCGTAGCCCACGACGTCGCCCAGCTGCCAGACCTCGTCCACCGATGGCACGGCTGCGAGGACGGCATCGAGGGCGACGATGTTGGCGTGGATGTCGGAGAGCACGGCGACGCGCATCCGCTCGAGGGTAGCGCAGCGGACGGGCGGGGAACGGGCGCCGGTGCGCTCCGGCCGGCCGGGCCGCTCAGAGGGGGCGCTGGCGGCGCTCCGCGGGATCGCGGGGGAACCGGGGATGGATCGGCCCGGCCCGCGGGACGATGACCAGGCGATGGTCCTCGAGGCCGGGCACGTCGCACCCGATGACGGTCACGAGCCCCGCCTGCAGGATGTCGAGCACGTTCGCGGCCGCTTCGAGCTCCGCCTCGACCGGCGCCCGCTTCCAGGCCACGAGCACACCGGACGGCTCCACCAGCGGCAGCCCGATCTCGACCAGCTCGGCGAGCGTGCTGACGGCCCGCGCGGTCACGACCGGCCACGCCTCGCGGTCCCGAGGATCGTGGGCGAGCGCCTCGACCCGTGCCGTCTCGGCGGCGGCGGAGCCTCCCCGGCCCGTCGCCTCGATCACCGTCTGGAGGAAGCGGACCTTCTTGCCCACCGAGTCCACCAGCAGCGCCCGCCGGGCACCAAGCGCGGCGGCCAGGGGCAGCCCCGGGAACCCGCCCCCGCTGCCGATGTCGAGCAGGCCGTCCGCGCCCCGCTCGCGCAGCGGCCGCACGGCGGCGAGGCTGTCGAGGACATGGAGGCGGGCGACGTCGGCCGGCTCGCGGATGGCGGTCAGGTTGATGGCGGCGGTCCAGGCAAGCAGCAGCCGGACGTGGCCGTCGATCTGCTCGCGGACCTCGGCCTCCAGCTCCAGGCCGAGGGCTGCCAGGCCGCTCTCGAGCACATCGCCGTACTCGGGCGGAAGCTCGGGAAGGTCGGAAACGCGCGTCGGGAGCGGATCTCTCGGCCGGTCCAGGGCACCCTCCATGTGGTTGTGCACAGGGCCGTCCGGGAGCCGCTCCCGGCGTCGTTCGTGCGCCGCAGCCGGCGTCGTCCGGTCTGGCGCCACCCGGTCGGTTCCGGCCCGGGTCTCCCCGGTGCCCCTCGCGGATGGCGCTCCCCGTTGCGCGCGTGCTGCGTGCGGAGTCCGGACGTTAGGGTTGCGGTCGGACGGAGTCAATAGGGCTTATCCACGATTCGCACCGTTGGGGAAATCCGCTGTGGATAACCCGGCACGAGCAATCCTCAGCCAGAGCTCTTGGAGCCGCGGATCGGTCGTCCGAGGGTGCGACGCACGACGTCCACCACCTCGTCCACGTACCTGTCCGCCTCACCGCGCTCGGCGGCGCTCCGGATGCAGCCCTGGACATGATCCTCGAGGATCATGATCGAGACGGCATCGACGGCGGCCCGGAGCGCGGCGGTCTGCTGGAGGATGTCCACGCAGTACTCCTCGCGCTCGACCATGCGGGCGATGCCGCGCACCTGGCCCTCGATCCGCGACAGGCGCCGGACGAGCTGCGCCTTGTCCTTGGTGTAGCTGTGGCGGAAGGCCTGGTCGTCGGTGATGGCGCCGCGACCGCCATGGGCCGCCGTGGGCGCCGGTCGGGTGCTGGGCTCGGGCATGGCCGCATGATACCCCATGGGGGTATCCGATCAGCCTCGCGCGCAGGCGCCGGTGCTTCGGTAGACTGACCTTCCATGGATCACCGCGGACCCCGGCAGCATCACCTCGACGCCGGCTGCACGTCGCGCTGCGCGGCATGACCGCGGCCATCGCTCCGCGCGCCGCCTTCGCCCACGCGAGCGAGGCCGAGCTGGCCCGGATCCTGGACTTCTACCAGGTCCTCTGGGTCTACGAGCCGGACACCTTTCCGATCGGCTGGAACTTCGAGGGCGAGGTCGTCGAGAGCTTCTCCCCGGATTTCTTCCTGCCGGAGATGGACCTCTATGTCGAGCTCACCACGCTCAAGCAGAAGCTGGTGCGCAAGAAGAACCGCAAGCTGCGCCGCCTGCGGGAGCTCTACCCGGACGTGCGGATCAAGCTGTTCTACGCCCGCGACTTCCGGATGCTGCTGCTCAAGTTCGGGCGCCTCGCCCTTGCCGACGAGCTCTCCGGCACGGTCGGCCAGGCGACGCCTCCCCGCCCGGCGGACCAGATCGTGACCGAGGCGGGCGAGCACGCCGGGCTCACGACCCGCGCGGCCGTCGCGACCGCGGAGCCCGCCGATGCCGGCCCGCCCGCCGGGACCGGTTTCGATCCCGATGGAGGCGAGGAGCCGGCCCCCATCGGGGGGGCCACCCGCTCACGTGGCCGCCGCCGTGGACGCCGCCGCCGGCACGCAGGCGAGACCGTCGCTGCCCTGCTGCTCGCGGCCCACGCCGGCACGGAAGCGGATACCGATTCGTGACACGGACGACCATGCGCGGCAGCGCCGGACAGGCGATCATCATCCGGTACCCGACACGTCCTGAGCCGGAGGCATCGAGCACCCCGTCATGACCCACCAGACCGATCTCGTCGCCGACATCGGGGAGGTCCTGCTCAGCGAGGAGGTCATCGCCGCCCGCGTCGCAGAGCTTGGGCGCCAGATCGGCATCGACTACGCCGGCAAGACCCTGACCCTGGTCAGCGTGCTGAAGGGCTCGCTGCCGTTCATGGCCGACCTGATGCGCCAGATCCCGCTCCCCCTGCGGATCGACCTCATGGAGGTCAGCTCCTATGGCGGCACCGCCACGGAGTCCTCGGGCCTGGTGCGGATCATCAAGGACCTGTCCAAGAGCATCGACGGCGAGGACGTCCTGCTGGTCGAGGACATCATCGACACCGGGCTCACGCTCAACTACCTGGTCCGCTACCTGCGCGGCAAGAACCCGGCCTCGCTGCGGATCTGCACACTGCTCGACAAGCCCGCCCGCCGCCTGGTCGAGATCCCGGTTGACTACCAGGGGTTCGAGATCCCGGACCAGTTCGTGGTCGGCTACGGGCTGGACTACGGCGAGCACTACCGGAACCTGCGCTTCGTGGGCGTCCTGCGCCCCGAGGTCTACAGTTCGGCCGACTGATATGCATCGGCGGTCCATGGGTGGGGGCAGGCGGCTGGCGGCGATCGGCGCCATCGTGCTGATGATCGGCTGCGTGCTGCCGTGGTTCACGGTCGGCGGTGACGGCGGCCTCCCGCCCGAGATCTATCGCGCCTTCGACTACTTCCCGGGCGTGGTGGTGTTCGTGACCGCGCTGGCCACCCTGGCGCTCGTGCTCCTGCCGTATGCGGCCGGCGTGCGGCCGCTGGGGATCGACCGCGGGCTCTCGTTCGGGATCCTCGCGATCGCAGCGCTCGTGGGCATCGCGCTCTGGCTGCCCGCCGCGCTGCCGGCACCCGCCGGCCTGCTGCCGGACCGCGCGTACGGGCTCTGGATCTCCGTGGTGGGCGCGATCGTCATGGCGCGCGCCGCGTTCGACATCGTCCGCGAGGCGCCGCGCTTCTAGTCTCCCCCGCCGGGGCCCCGGGGCCACCGTCACGTCGTGGATCCCCCGCGGTGCGGGTGAAGCGTCCCGCCATGCAACCGTCGGACCGGCCTGGCGAAGGGCCGGTGACGGCTCCACGGACGGTGACGGCTCCGCTGTGATCACCACCTCGATCCCGAGGTATCGCACGAAGCTCCCATCCGCCGTGCCAAGTCGGATCACGTACCGTCCGGCGGGCCATGGCGGCCGCATGCCCACCGATCGCGGCACCGGCACCCACACCTCGCCCAGCGCATCGGGCGCGGCGGGCTCCAGGCGGTCGAAGGACACCTCCACCGCGGATCGGGCGACCGGGGAGCCACTCGCGCTCCCGTCCGCGTCAAGCCGGAACAGCGTCCCCGCGGCTGTCCGCGGCGGTCGCTCCGGTCCGCTGACCGGCGCGCACCACCCGATCGCCGTCACCACCGACGAGATCACGGGCAGCGGGATGATTGAGGGGTCGGTGGGTCCGGATGCGGGAACGGCTGTGGCGGCCGTCCAGGTCCGAGCCCGGTGGCCGACCCAGTCGAGATCGGCGGCGATGCGCCAGCTCGTCGGGTAGCCGCAGACGGGCTCGGCGAACGGCGCCCTGGGTGCGGTTGGCCCGGGCGTCGCCCCATCCGACGCGACGTGCGCGGGCGCTGACGCCGGGGCGCTCCCGGACGGGCCGCCGTCCCCGGTCCAAGCGGGCACCACCCAGTCCCACGGGCGCACCAGCCCGAGAACGAACGCGGCCGCCACGAGGGCGGCCACGATCAGGGGTCCGGGTCCACCGCGGGCGACCCGCGCCGTCTCCGGAAGCAGCACCCGCGGCTCGTCATCGCCGGGTGGATTCGGGCTCCTGGCGCCCCCGTCCCGCGGAGTGGAGGTCACCTGGCGCCCGGTCCGGCTCGACGAGGCTAGTCTTCGCCGAGATACGCCTTGCGGACGGTCTCGTTCGACATCAGGTCGGAGGAGTCACCCGAGAGGACCACCTCGCCGGTCTGCAGCACGTACCCGCGGTTGGCGACCGAGAGCGCCTGCAGGGCGTTCTGCTCGACGAGCAGGATGGTCATCCCGCGGCCGTTGATCTCGCGAATGATCTTGAAGATCTGCTGGACGAGGATCGGGGCGAGCCCCAGGGACGGCTCGTCGAGCAGCAGCACGGACGGCCGGGTCATCAGCGCGCGGCCGATGGCGAGCATCTGCTGCTCACCGCCCGACAGCGTGCCGCCCTTCTGCGCGTGCCGCTCCAGCAGGCGCGGGAAGAGCTCGTAGACGTGGGCGACCTGCTCGTCATTCTCGGCCTTGCTGCGCGTGAACCCGCCCATGAGCAGGTTCTCGTAGACGGTGAGGCGCGAGAAGATCCGCCGGCCTTCGGGCGCATGCCCGATGCCCTTGGTCACGAGGTCGTGCGGCGCGACGTGCGAGATGTCCACGCCGTTGAGCTCCACGCTCCCCTGGCGGGGATGGAGCAGCCCGCTGATCGTGCGCAGCGTCGTGGTCTTGCCGGCGCCGTTGGCACCGATCAAGGTCACGATCTCGCCGCGCCGGACCTCGGCGGTGATCCCCTGCAGCGCGTGGATCGCGCCGTAGTAGCTGTGGACATCGGTGAGCCGGAGGACGACGTCGGTCGCCGCCGGTGCGGTCGGGGCGGTCATGCGGCCGGCGCTCCCAGGTAGGCCTCGATCACCTTGGGGTCCCTGCGGACCTCCTCGGGGGTGCCCTCGGCGATCTTCTCGCCGTGGTCCAGGACCGTGATCCGGTCGCTGATGCCCATGACGAGCTTCATGTCGTGCTCGATCAGCAGGATCGTGAGCCCGAGCTCGCTGCGGAGCTTGGAGATCAGGGCCACGAGGTCCTGGGTCTCCTTCGGGTTCATGCCGGCGGCCGGCTCGTCGAGCAGCAGGAGCCTGGGATCGGACGCGAGCGCGCGCGCGATCTCAAGCCGGCGCTGGTCGCCGTACGGAAGGTTGCGTGCCGCCTCGTTGCCCTTGCCGCCGAGGCCCACCAGGGTGAGCAGCTCGTTGGCCCGGTTCAGGGCCTCGACCTCCTCGTTGCGCATCCGCTTCGAGTTGATCATGGCCTCGAGCAGGTTGCCCTTGAGCTTGACGTGCATGCCCACGAGCACGTTCTCGATGGCCGTCATGTTCTTGAACAGGCGGATGTTCTGGAAGGTGCGGCCGACACCCGCCTCGACCATGTCGTTGGGGCGCGCGCTCCGGAAGATGCCCAGCTTCGACAGGCGCTTCTGGTACCAGACCGGCCGGATGATCGAGAGCAGGAGCGACGCGATCAGGAGCATGAGGACGAGGAAGCCCACCAGGGCCAGGAGTCGGCCGCCGAGGATCCCGGCCTCTGCCAGCAGGAACGCCAGCAGGCCGAGGATGAGGGCCGGGGCCACCCAGACCAGCGACTCGAACGCGAGCCGCTCGGGCCGGGCCACCATCCGCCGGCCGCGGAACTCAACCGAGCCGTCGGAGGGATCGATGACGCCGAGCAGGACGTTGAAGAACGTCGTCTTGCCGGCCCCGTTGGGGCCGATCAGGCTGACGATCGCGCGCTCGGGGATCGTGAAGTCCACCTTGCTGACCGCCACCAGGCCGCCGAACCGGCGCGTGACGCCGTCGGCGACGAGGATCGGATCGTTGTCCAGGACGTTGCCGCTCACCGCTGCCCCTCCTCGGTCGTGGCCTCGGCAGCGAGGAGCTCGTCCTCACTGGCGTCGGCGATGACGGCGTGGAGCTCTCGCTTGCGCCGGCTGTTGGGGAACAAGCCCTCGGGTCGCAGCAGCATCATCCCGACCAGCGCCAGGCCGTAGAGCAGGAACTGGAGCTGGATGAAGTCGATGTCCATCAGGATCGGGATCTGGGTCTTGTCGAAGAACTGGTTGAGCGACTTGAGCAGCACGTTGTTGATCGTGTAGATCACGAACGCGCCGACTGCCACGCCCCAGAAGTTGCCCATGCCGCCGAGGACGACCATCGCGAGCACCGTGAACGACACGATGAACGTGAACTGGTCGGGCGAGACGGTGACGAGCTTGCTGGCGTTGAAGACGCCCGCGATGCCTGCCGTGGACGCGCCCAGCGCGAAGGCCAGCAGCTTGGTGGTGACGGTGTTGATGCCGTTGGCCGCGGCCGCCAGCTCATCCTCGCGGATCGCCTCCCAGGAGCGGCCGAGGCGGCTCTCGACGAGGCGGTAGCAGAGGATCATCACCGTCGCCACGAGGGCGAGCATGGTGACGTAGTACGGCCACGGGTTCATCGCCGAGAACCCGCCGATGATCGGCAGGGCCGGCCGGACGAGGCCGCCGATCCCGTTGGTGCCGTTGGTGACCGCGTCCGCGTTGAGGAACACGATCGGCACGATCTCGCCGAAGCCGAGGGTGACGATGGCGAGGTAGTCGCCTCGAAGGCGCAACGTCGGGGCGCCGAGCAGGATGCCGAAGGTGGCCGCCACCAGGGCGCCCACCAGCAGCATCGGCCAGAAGACGATGCCTGCCCCCTCGATGCCCAAGCTCTTGATCAGGGTGATGCCCAGGATGTCGTTGCCGAACGGCGACGCGACGTAGGCGTACGTGTACGCGCCGATCGCGAAGAAGGCGGCATACCCGAGGTCGAGCAGGCCCGCCACGCCGACGACCAGGTTGAGACCGAGGGCGAGCAGGACGAAGACGCCGGCATTGGTGTAGCCGTCGATCCACGCGCTGGGCGGCTGGGCGCTGGTGAACGGCGGGATGTAGGCGAGCACCGGCAGGATCGCGCCGACGACCGCCATGGAGACCACGATGGTCCACGAGCGGTGCCGGGCCGCCCGCTTCTTGAGGCCGTCGAAGCGGCGGGTCCTCGCGGTGCCGAGGTCCGAGACGGCGCTCATGCGCGCTCACCGAGCTGCTGGCCGAGGAGACCCGCGGGTCGGAAGACCAGGACGATGACCAGGGTGCCGAACACGATCGCCGGACCCCAGCGCGTGTAGCCCATGGCCGTTGCACCCACCTCGATGAAGCCGATGATGAAGCCGCCAAGGGCCGCGCCGACCGTGTTGCCGATGCCACCGAGGACGGCAGCCGTGAAGGCCTTGAGGCCGGCCTGGAAGCCGTCGTCGAAGCGGGCGACGCCGTACTGCATCCCGTTGACCACGCCCGCGGCGCCCGCGAGGGCCGAGCCGATCAGGAACGTGATCGCGATGGTGCGGTTGATGTTGACGCCCATCAGGGCGGCGGCGTCGCGGTCTGCCGCGGTCGAGCGCATCGCGCGGCCCAGCCGGGTGCGTCCGATGAACAGCTGCAGACCGATCATGAGGATGACGGCCACGGCGATGATGAACAGGCTCAGCACGGAGATGCTGGCGGTGCCGATCGGGATCTTCCAGGTGTCCGGGAAGATCTGCGGCGAGTTCGTCTGGTACGCGCCGTACTTGAGCTGGACGATGTTCTGGAGGATGAACGAGACGCCGATGGCCGTGATCAGCGGCGCGAGACGGGGCGCCTGGCGGAGCGGCTTGTAGGCGAAGCGCTCGATGGTGACGCCGACGAGGGCCAGGATGACCATGGTCACGACGAAGGCTGCGATCACCATGAACAGCAGCGTCGGGACGTCGGTGATCGCCCCGTTGAGTCCGAGGACCTGGCCGAGGAACGTGAGGCTCACGAACGCGCCGACCATGAACATGTCGCCGTGCGCGAAGTTGATGAGCTCGATGATGCCGTAGACCATCGTGTAGCCGAGGGCGATCAGGGCGTAGATCGCACCGCGCGTCAGGGCGTTGACCAGCTGTTCTGTCGCCTGCTCGACGCCCATGTTCGACACGGCGACGACGCCGATGCCGATGACGATCGCGAGCAGGGCCAACAGCCGTACCGCCCGGCCGGCCGGCACGCGCGCGCGCCCGGCGTCGCTGGCCGCGGGGAGTGCCGTCATGGGGTTCTCCGCTGGTGGTGGTTCCGGAGAGAAAGAGAGCCGGGGAGCCCTTGGGCTCCCCGGCTCCTGTGGTGTCCGGGTGGACGACTACTTGTAGTCGACCTGCTTGTCGAAGATCCAGTCGCCCTTGCCGCCGGCCGCCGTGAGGTCGACCTTGTAGAGGGAGATGATCTTCTGGCTGGTGTCGCCGACCGCGTCGAAGGTGACGGGGCCGAGGACGGTGTCGAAGGTGGCGCCACTGGTGGCGGCGACACGAACGGACTCGCGGTCAACCGCGCCCTTGGCGGCGGCAGCCTTGATGGCGGCGAGGATCACCTGGGCGCAGGCGTAGCCCGAGGCGGAGTACGCGCCGGCGGCGACGCCGTAGGCGGTCTTGTACTTGGCCTCGAAGTCGGACTTGCCCGGGTACTCCGCGATCGCGGCGACCGAGCTGTAGGAGTTCGCGGCGGCCGGGCCGGCGATGTTGATGAACGAGCCGGCGTTCTCAGGGGTGCCGGGGCCGTCCTGGATGCCGTCGCCGCCGAGGTAGGCGAGCTTGTCGAGGCCGGCTTGCGGCATCTGCTTGCGCACGAGGCCACCGCCGGTCGCGGTCACGCCACCGTAGAAGACGGCGTCGGGGGCTGCGTCCTTGAACTTGGTCAGGATCGCGGTGTAGTCAGTGGTGCCCTTCGGGGCGCCTTCGCGACCGACGACCGTGCCACCCAGCTTGGTCCACTCCGCCGCGAACGCGTCGGCGATGCCCTTGCCGTAGGTCTCGGTGTCGTCGATGATCGCGACCTTCTTGAGGCCCAGGGTGGTGTAGCCGTACTGCGCGACGGCCGGGCCCTGGATGTCGTCGGTCGTCGCGACGCGGACGTAGTTGATCTTGGTCGGGTTCTTGGCGCGGAGCTGCACGCCGGCGTCGCCCTTGGTCAGGTCGGGGTTGGTGTTCGCGGGCGAGCACTGGAGCAGGCCCGCCTCGTTGGAGATCGGGATCTGCACCTTGGCGATGGACGAGTTGAACGGGCCGACGACGCCGACGACACCATCGGTGCCGACGAACGTGGTCATGTCCTTGGCGCCCTGCTGCGGGTCGTGGACGCCGTTGACCGCGTGGTCGAGGACCACGGTCTCGATGGTGTAGCCGTCGAGCTTGAACTCCTTGATCGCAAGGAGCGCGCCGTCACGGGCCGGGCCTGCGCTGGCCAGGGCCGAGCCGGAGAGCGGCAGGGAAATGCCGATCTTGATCGTCTTGCCGCTGCCGCCGCCCGAGCCTCCGCAGGCCGACACGACGATTGCCGCGACCGCAAGGGCCACGCCAACACGAGCGAATTTCATGAACGCCTCCTCCAAACTCCCCCGTCGAAACCCGATGACTTCGATTAGCCCGGGGACCGGAACTGCATCCCTGGTGGCCGGGTCGAGATGCCCAGCACGACGGTGACGCTGTCCCGGGACGGGGGACCCACAACGCTCCCGGCAACCACCGCGGAGCGATGACGTATATTAGTCGCTCGCGGAGGGGATGCAAGGTTGCCGTTTGCATCCGTCCCCTTTGCCGTTTTCGTCCCGGGATGGCTGTTCGAGCCTCGTTCGCTCGCCTCCGGGGACGTCGTCAACTCTCGGCCTGGCGTGGGGCCGTCCTTCCGAACCGGCAAGCGGTCGGGGACCCTGCGTACGGTCGAACGCTGCACGAGGTCGTGACCACGGCGTGGAGCACCAGATCCGCCCGGCTCGCATCACGGACATCGACCGCCTGGTCACGATCGGCCGGTCGGTGTTCTCGAGAGTCGTGCACGGACCGCTCGATGCTGCGGACCTGCTCCGTCAGCTCACCTACTTGCCGAACGCGAGCCTCCTCGTCGCCGAAGTGCAACGGGAGATCGTGGGCGGGGCGCTGCTTGTCCTGCGTCCGTCGGTCACGGCCGGCGGCTATGTCGGGACCATCGACTTCCTGGTCGTCGCCCCGGATCACGATGCAGATCGCGTGACGGAACTGCTCATCGAGGAGCTCCTCCGCTCAGCGGGCAACAAGGGTTGCTCGTCGGTCGAGGCGGAGCAGCCCTCGGACTCAGCCGCCCTGGCCCGCTTCGAGCGCGCCGGGTTCGGCACCGCCGGCCCCGTGCTCCGGCGGACCCTTCCTGCGTCGGGCACAGCCCGCCGCTAGCGCCCCCGGGCGTCCCGGACAAGCCGGGACCGCCGCACCATATAGGAGTCAACGTGGGGAAGAACGTCGCCGTCTTCGTTGACGTGGCGAACATCTTCTACGCGGCCAAGGCGGCCGGCGTGGATATCGACTACGTCACGCTGCTGAAGTCGGCAACCGCCGGACGGGATTTCGTCCGTGCGTACGCGTACACGGGCCTTGATCCCGACAACGAGAACCAGCGCAACTTCCACCAGTTCCTCGCCCGCCACCAGTACAAGGTGGTCAGCAAGGACATCCGCAAGTACGGCGACGGCAAGGTCAAGGCCAACCTCGACATCGAGCTGGTCGTGGACATGATGAAGACCGCCCGCAACCTGGACGTGGCCGTGGTCGTGTCGGGCGACGGGGACTTCGCGCCTGCCATCCGTGCCGTGCAGGAGATGGGCGTCCGCGTCGAGGTCATCAGCTTCCGCGGCAACACCTCGTCGGACCTGATCGAGGTCGCGGACCTGTTCACGGACATCACCCAGATCGCCAAGGTGGACAAGAGCTCCACCCGCTCCGGACGCCGCGTCTCGGACGACGACGAGGATCTCTCGATGACCGAGGTCCCGGACAAGCAGTCCGAGGGCACCGGCCGTGGCCGTGGCCGTGGCCGCGGTCGCGGGGACCGTCGGGACGAGGTTGCCGCGTCGTCGCGTGGTCGTGGTCGCGGCCGGGGCGAGCGCTCCGAGCTCGTCGAGCGCGACGATCGCGTATACCGGGACGATCGCGAGGAGGTGGCCGCTGCCGCTTCCGCAGGTGGTGGCGTGCTGATCGCCCTGCCGGGCGAGAAGCTGTCCCGCGCCGCCGTCGCACGACCGGTCGCACGACCCGTCGCCGAGGACGAGGATCTCGACGAGGCTGTCGAGGAGGCGCTTGACGCCGAGGGCGCCGAGGGTGCCGAAGGTGCCGAAGGCGCCGAGGGCGAGGGTGTTGACAGCGAGGGCCGCCGCCGCCGCCGCCGCCGTGGTGGTCGTGGTCGTGGTCGCGGTCGGCGCGATGACCAGGGCGTTGACGGCGAGGGCACCGAGGGTGCCGTTGCCGCCGAGGGCGCGGCCGCTGCCGGTGCAGCCGCCGATGCCGATGAAGAGGATGCCGACGCCGAGGCCGCCGAGGGCGAGGTCGAGGACGAGGCCCCTGTGGCCGAGGCCCGGCCCGCGCGTGGTGGCCGGAGCAGCGCCAGCCGGCCCGCGCCGCGAACGCCGTCGGGCGAGCTTCCGACGCCGTTCGACGATCTCGAGGCGCTGAGCGCGCCGCGTCCCCCGCGGTCCCCGTCCTTCGGGTCCGTCTGGGATCGCCAGATCGGGACGCCGGCCGCACGGCCGGCCGGCGACCTCGCGCCCCTCGACGACGAGGATCTCGAGGAGCCTGAGGTTCCGGAGTACCTGCTGGCGGAGCGCCGGCGAGCCCAGGGCGGCAATCGCGGAGGCCAGGGTGGCAATCGCGGCGGCCAGGGTGGCAACCGCGGCGGGCGTGCCGGTGCGTACGCTGCCGCGATCGAGCGCGAGCGCTATGGCGGCGGCAGGGGCACAACCCCGAGCCGGTTCGCCGATCCGCAGCGTGGTCCCCAGGGTCCCCAGGGTCCCCAGGGCGGCCAGGGCGGCCAGGGCGGACGTGGTGGCCAGGGCGGACGCCCCAGCCAGCCGCCCGTCGGCCGGCCGCGGAGCGATCGCCAGGACCGGTTCGCCGATCGCGCCCCGCGGCCCACGGGCGGCGAGGAGTGGAGCGAGGTCCCGCCGGAGCTCGAGCAGCTCCTCCGGGCCCAGATGCAGCGGGGCCGCCCGGCCGAGGCCCCCAGGGCCGCGGCACCCAAGGCAGCTCCGGCAGCAGCCGAGGCTCCGGCCCCCGAGGCCGCGCCCAAGCGCCGTGCGCCCAGCC